>NZ_LSKH01000324.1:0-9419 GCF_001557395.1 Sphingomonas sp. CCH5-D11
GCGCCCGCCTGCTCGCGCAGGGGGATGGAACGGCAAGGGCGCATCTCCGCCGCTACGCTGCCTGACGCCGCCTTGGCGGATCTCCGGCTAGCCCAGCTTCAATAATTCCACTGTAATTGTGTCCGGATGAGCTGCCCTTCCGCACGCCCGATGCGCCGCTCGTCCGGCTCCCGCCGCGTCATGTCGGCATAAGCGATGGTCAGCTCCAGCGGCTCGATCGGCTGGAACTCGATGCCCAACTCCAGCTCGTTCGTTTCCAGGCGCGGCGCATTGGTGCTCGCTTTCCACCCGCCGCGGTAACGTTGCCAGCGGACATAAGGCATGAACGGGCCCAGCACGCTGTTTCGCACCCGCGCCATGCCCTGCACATAGCCGCCGTTCAGATCGCGGGTCTCGATCGTTCCGGTAATCGGGTCGAACTCGGGCCCGCGGCCCCAATTCCATTCCGCCTGAAAGCCGAACGGCTGGGGATAAAGGATGGCGTGAATGCCCACGCGCTCGTCCTTGAAGCTCGTGTCGCTCACCCCGCCGGTCCGCACCTCCGGCTGCACGCGATTACGCATCGCCGCGCCGCCAATTTCCAGAACCTGCCCCGTGAAGGCCCCGCCAAGGCCGTCCAGCGCGAATGGCCAGGTCGCCATCGCCACCGTCATCAGGCCGTTGTTGCGCTCGCGGCGATTGATGCCCTGGCCATTGTAGACGGCGACACCGAACGCGCCATAATTGCCGAACAGCTTCTGCCCATCCTCCTCCAGCCGATCCCAGACCCGCTGAACGGCAGGCGGCGTGAAATAGCCGACGACGCCGATGTCGCGTTCGGACGGAATGGCGCTGTTGATCCCGTCGGACCGGTCCAGCGTCAGTCGACTGGACGATGATTGCAGATTTTCCCAGCCGAACGGCACCTTGGACTGGCCGAAGCGCAGGCGGAACCGGTGATCGCCGCCCGGAAACCAATCCACATAAGCGTCGCGCAGCTGAACGAAGCCTTCGCGGCTCTCGTCATTGGATTGGTTGCTGACCGAATTGGCGAAATCCGGCTGGAAGTAGAAGGAAACATCGTCGGAAATATCGCCCGACAGGACCAGCCGGATGCGGCGGAAGGTGAAACCACCCTGGTCGGTGATGCCGCTGTCGTGGGGGCTGCGCAGGCGTGATTGGCCTTCCGGCGCGGTCGCATCCCCGGCGATGATTTCGTTAAGGCGCAGCTGCGTATATCCGCGCAGGCTGATGCGCTGATACCAGGCGCGCGTGTCCGCGGCCGTCGCATCGGCCAGCGCGACGGGCGCCGAAGCGGGCGGGGCGGTCGGGGTGAGAGGCTCCGGCGACGCGCTGACCTGCGCGGATTGCTGTGCCGACGCGGTGGTTCCGGCCTGTCCGGCCGCCGCCGGCGTGCTCTCCGCCACGGCTCGCGCCTGCGTCGGCGCGCTGACGACCGGAGCCGCCGCCGAGCGGGTCGGTGCCGTTTCTGTCTCGGCCGCCGGGGCGCTGGCGGCCCTGGCGCGTTGAAGGGCGATCAGTTCCTGAAGCTGCGCCTTCAGTTCATCGATCTGCCGCTGCAATTCCTGCACCGTCTGTGCCTGTGCCGGAAGCGGCAGCATCGCCGTTCCGAGCATCAGCCCCGCGATCCGCAGGTGATGCCTCATCGTCCGTTCCTCGATACCCTCCCGAAAGTCCGTACGCGCTCCTTCGGGCTAAACGCGCAGCCCTATGGCCGATCGCCATGGCAGGCAATCGGGCATCGGGCAGGCCATGGCCGGAATTGCGGGGTAGCGCGCTAGACTGCCTGATCCACCACGACGCGCGCGATCAGGTCGCGCTGGATCTCGTTCGATCCGGCATAGATGCTGGCGGCGCGGTTGTTCAGATATTTGGGCATGGCAATGGCGATCGCGTCCGGCGCATCCTCGACCGGGCCGTGCCAACCGGCGGCGATTTCCAGCGCCAGCAGGTCGATCCGCTGCGACGTTTCGGTGCCCAGCACCTTCAGCATGGACGGGCGCACCGCATCCGTCGGCCCACCGCCTTCCAGGCCGGCCAGTTCGATCGCCCGCAGCGCGTCCACGGCAATGGCCTCGCGCGCCAGCCGCTCGCGATTGCCCTCATGCTCCAGCCATCCGGTCGCCTGCGCCGCCTCACGCACCATGTCGAGAAAGGCGGCAAGCCCCGGCGCATAGCGGCCGGACCGCTCAAAGGTGAGCAGGTGCTTGGCCACCGTCCAGCCGTCATTCTCCTCACCCAGCCGCCCGCTCACCGGCACGCGCACGTCGTCGAAGAACACCTGGTTGAACTCATGCTCGCCGGCCAGGGTATGGATTGGGGAGACGGTGATGCCCGGCGTGTTCATTTCGAGCAGCAGGAAGGTGATCCCCGTCTGCGGCCGGCCTTCCGTACTGGTCCGCACCAGGCAGAACATGCGGTTGGCGAAATGCGCGTGGGTGGTCCAGATCTTGGAGCCGTTCAGCACGTAATGATCGCCGTCGCGCACCGCGCGCAGCTTCAGCGAGGCGAGGTCGGATCCGGAGCCCGGTTCCGAATAGCCCTGGCACCAGCGATCCTCGCCGGAAAGGATGCGCGGCAGCAGCGTCGCCTTCTGCTCGGGCGAGCCATAATGCATGATGACGGGCGCGACCATCTTCAGCCCCATGGGCGACAGGCCCGGCGCATGGGCACGGGCATATTCCTCCGCCCAGATATAGCGCTGGATCTCATTCCATCCGGTGCCGCCATATTCGACCGGCCAGTCCGGTGCGGCCCAGCCCTGCTGGTGAAGGATGCGCTGCCAAGTGTCGGCAACATCGGGATGCAGGAACACGCTGGTTCCCCGCCGTGCGCCGCGCCGCAATTCCGGCGTCAGCTTTTCCGACAGGAACTGGCGCACCTCCTCACGAAAGGCGTGCGCTTCTGCGCTATTCAGGCTCTCCATGCCGATCACCGTGCGCCGCCGCGCTGGCGGGCGCACCTGACGCTCCTGTCAGGTCGGCGGGGGGCCCGCCTGAAGCGCTGCGCTTCAGGCGTGCGGGCCCAGGAAGCCGTGCCCGGTCGCAATCTGGATCATTCGCGCCCGCGTCGTCGCGCCGAGCTTTTCCGCCGCGTTGCGCAGATGGAAGCGAACCGTTGACACCGACAGCGACAGGATCGTGCCAATCTCCGCATTGGTCTTTCCGGCCGCCGCCCAGCGCACGCATTGAGCCTCGCGCGCGGAGAGCTGACCCGGCGGCGTGCGGGCGCGGCGGGTGGTCAGCTCGGTATGGGCGGCAAGGAAGCGAAAGGCGAGGGCGAACATCCGCTCGGCATCGCGCGCGAACACCGCCGCCATGTCGATCGGCTCCACCGCCACCCACAGCACCGTGCCCACCTGGCCGCCCGCCAGGTGCACCGGCGCGATCAGGGCCGCGCTGAATCCGAACTCCTGCTTCACATGGGAGCAGTCGATCGCCTCGAGCGCGCTGGTCGCCCGCCACGATCCAAGCCGGCCGTCCTGATACCAGATCGGTTCGGCAAAGATGCGCGCGGCATGAAGAAAGGTGGATCGCAGCGCCAGGCTGCGGTTCTGCCAATAGCATGCGCTGGAAGGCTGCCACGGCATGCGCGCGGCATAGGCCTGACCATTGCGGTCCGCCATCGGCGCCGCGTCGCCGAGGTCGCTTTGCGCCGCCACGAAGGGCAGGCCGGCGCGCTGGCCGGCTGCAACCACTTCATCGGCCAGGGCGTCGACATCGTCCCATGACAGGGCTGTCGGCTTGATAGAATGCATTGGCGCTCCCGCTCCCCTGCGGGATCGCTAGCCTTCGGCTGCCCCCCCGACAAGGCCGCCCCTTGCCATGGCGGCGAGTTCGCGTCATCCACGCACCGTAACTATAGTTATGGTGTGAAAGGGAGAGGGATGAGCGAAGAGTTCGCAGGGAAGCATGTGTTCGTCGCCGGTGCGTCGAGCGGCATCAATCTGGAAATCGCCCATGGCTTCGCGCGCGCCGGCGCGAAGGTCACGGTGTTGAGCCGCAGCGCCGACAAGATCGAGGCTGCCGCGGCCGGGATCCGCGAAACCGGCGCCGAGGCGATCGGCATTTCCTGTGACGTGCGCGACTATGAAGGACTGGAGGCGGCCTATGCCCAGGCGACCGCCAAGTTCGGCTCGGTCGATGTGCTGGTATCGGGCGCCGCCGGCAACTTTCTGGCGCCGGCGGTGAAGCTGTCGGCCAATGCGTTCAAGACGGTGGTCGACATCGACCTGCTCGGGACGTTCAACGTCTTCCGCGCCAGCTACGATCACCTCACCAAGCCGGGCGCCTCGCTGATCGCGATCACTGCGGGCCAGGCGGTGCATCCGTCGGCGTTCCAGATCCATGCCTGCGCTGCCAAGGCGGGCGTGAACATGGTCACCAAGTGCCTGGCGCTCGAATGGGGCCCCGCCGGCATTCGCGTCAACGCCATCTCGCCCGGTCCGATCGGCGACACGGAGGGCATGAAGCGGCTGGGCGGCGATCCGGCGCGTGAGGCTCAGATCAAGGGGCGCCTGGCGCTCCGCGACTATGGCACCAAGGCGGATGTCTCCGAAGCCGCGCTGTGGCTGTCCAGCCCGGCCGCCAAATATGTCACCGGCACGATCCTGAACGTGGATGGCGGCAACGATTTGGGGGATGCCAGCGCCAACGCGCTCGGCTGATCGGCCTCGATCGGTGCGAAGGGGCGGTTCGCCTCTTCGCACCCGGCGCATGTGGTCAGCCGCGCTTGGCCCCGATTCCCAGGTCGGCCGGCCCGAAGGCGTCGGGCAGAAGCTGGGACAGGAGGTAGCTCGTCACGGCGTCACCTTGCGCACCCGCGCAATGAACGCGGATGTCGCGGCCGCCGATCTGCGCTGCTTCGTTGATCACCTGGCGGCACCGGCCGCAGGGGCGCACCACGTCCTCGCCGGCGATCGCGCCGTCGCGGATCAAGCCGCCGACCACGCCGATCGCAACAACGTCGGCCAGCCGGCCCTGCGCGTTCGCCGTCGCCAGCGCCACCGTCTCGGCGCAGAGCGACAGACCGTAGCTCGCATTCTCGAAATTCGCGCCCTGCACCACCGATCCATCGGTCAGCAGCACCGCGGCTCCTACGCCGAAGCCGGAATAAGGCGCATGGGCGTTGCCCGCCGCCACCCGCGCCAGCGCGATCAGATGCTTGGCTTCGTCGCTCATGATGCTGCTACATTCCAGTTCACCGGCCCCATGATCCCGTCGATCCGCCGCACGTCGCTCGCCCGCCACATGCGCCACGGCCGCGCGGCATAATCGGGCATGAAGAAGTTGCCCATGGCCCAGATCGGGCGGGGCAGGGCATCGGCCAACTCGTAATCCTTCTCGAAATCGCGCGATACCCGCAGCAGCACCGGCTTGCCGGTATGCGCTTCGATCAGGTCGGCGGCACGCTTCACCTCTTCGATCAGCACCTGCCGCTCGGGCCGGTTGGTGCAGCCTTCGGCATAGTGGAAGTCGATTGCCGCGGGCAGGGCAGCGTCATCGCGCGGCACCATGGTGTTGAAGGCGTTGGCCTGGTCGATGCCCGGCTCGCACAGTGACCATATATGCACCGCACCGCGCCGCAGCCCGGCCCCCGCCATGTTCTGCCAGTTTTCCTCGAACCGCGCATCACGGCGCTGTGCGCCATAGGTCGCGATGGCATAGGCAAAGTCGGCCCCGCCGCCGGCCACCACCTTCCATTCGACTGCGCCATTCGCTTCGCCAACGTCCACGCCCTGCACGGCGAACTTCTCGCTCGCCGGACGCCAGCGCACCGCTTCGCGCCAGGCGAACGCGCCCACCACGGCAAGCACGGCAAAGATCAGGAGGAAACGCCTCACCCGAAACACGTCAGTTCAACCCTTGATATGAAGGACGCAAATCAGCGTGAAGAGCCGCCGCGCCGTGTCGAAGTCGAGATCGATCTTGCCTTGCAGCCGCTCCATCAGCAGCTCGGCCGCTTCGTTGTGAACGCCGCGCCGGGCCATGTCGATCGTCTCGATCTGCTGCGGCGTCGCCTGCCGGATCGCCTGATAATAGCTGTCGCAGATGGCGAAATAATCGCGGATCGGCCGGCGAAACCGGCCCATGCCAAGAATATGCGCCTCCAGAAGGGTGCCGTCCTCGCGCTTGATCTGCATGACCAGCCGCCCCTCTTCAACGGACAGCGCCAGCCGGTACGGCCCGGCATAGCCGTCGGGATGTTGCTTCTGCGGGGCGAAGTGATTGCCCTCGATCAGGTCGAAGATCGCGATCCGGCGCTCCTGCTCGATATCGGCAGAGCGCCACAAAATAGTGCGCTCGTCCAATTCGATGTCGATGATCCGCGGATCGGGCATTGGCCCGCGATAGAGGCCAAACGCCGTCGCGACAATTCTCGTTATCCACAGCCCCGCCGGTTCCCGTTTTGGATGAGCGGGGGTAGAAGCGGGCGGATCATGGCGACTCTGGCTTTCCCCCATCCGGCCCCGGCCGAACCCCTTCAGCTGCCGCGCAATGTCGAGGCCGAGGCCGCGCTGCTCGGCGCGATGATGATCGACAACCGGCTGGCCGACGATGTCGTCGACCGGCTCGACCCGGCGCATTTTTTTGAACCGGTGCACGGCCGCATCTTCGCCGCGATCAAGACGCTGCGCACCAATGACATGCTTGCCACGCCGGTCACGCTGCGCCCGATGTTCGAGGCGGACGAGGGGATGCGCGAGCTTGGCGGCCCGGCCTATCTTGCCCAGCTGACGGGCTCGGGCGCGGGGCTGATCGGCGCACGGCAATTCGCGCAGCAGATCTATGATCTCGCCATGCTCCGCTCGCTCGTCACCGTCGGGCGCACTTTGGTCGATCGCGCGATGGACACGTCGGAGGAGGTGAATCCGCGCGCCCAGATCGAGCTTGCCGAGGAAGAATTGTTCAAGGTCGCCGCTGACGGCACGACCGAGAATGCCATCAAGAGCTTCGCGCAGGCGACCAAGGTTGCGCTGAAGATGGCGGAGACGGCGCTCAATTCCGGCGGCAAGGTTTCGGGCATCACCACCGGGTTCGATACGGTGAACGCCCGGATCGGCGGCATGCACCGCTCCGACTTGATGATCCTCGCCGGCCGTCCCGGCATGGGCAAGACCTCGCTCGCCACCAACATCGCCTTCAACGCCGCGCAGCGCTGGATGATGGACATGAAGGCGGGCATCGCGCCCAGCGAGTCGATCGGCGCAAAGGTCGCCTTCTTCAGTCTCGAAATGTCCGCCGATCAGCTGGCCACGCGTATCCTGGCGGAGCAGTCACGCATCACGTCGGAAAAGCTGCGCCGCGGCGACATCAGCCGGGCCGAGTTTCACCAGCTTGCGGCGGCGGCGGCGGATCTCGAAAGCCTGCCGCTTTTCATCGACGACACCGGCGGCCTTTCGATCAGCGCGCTGCACACCCGCGTGCGCCGGCTGCAACGTCGACACAATAATGAAATTGGCCTGGTTATCGTTGATTACCTTCAGCTCCTCAGCGGCAGTGGCAAGTCGAGCGACGGCAATCGCGTGCAGGAAATCTCGGAGATCAGCCGCGGTCTGAAGACACTGGCGAAGGATCTGCACGTCCCCGTGCTTGCGCTCTCCCAGCTCAGCCGTGCGGTGGAGCAGCGCGAGGACAAGCGCCCGCAGCTGTCTGACCTTCGTGAATCCGGCTCGATCGAGCAGGACGCCGACATGGTCTGGTTCGTGTTCCGCGAGGATTATTACGTCGCCGCCAAGGAGCCCAAGCGACCGACGGAGGGCGATGCGGCCAAGATCTTCGAGGATCACGCACAATGGGCCAGCGACATGGAGCGCGTGTTCGGCCTGGCCGAGCTGATCATCGCCAAGCAGCGCCACGGCGCGACTGGCAAGGTGACGATGAAGTTCGATCCCGCCGTGACGCGCTTCAGCGACTACGCGGGCTATTGAGGGCGCGTCCTGCTCAATCGACGGCAGGACATCGCCTCATCCGAACGTCATCCCGGACCTGATCCGGGTCCGTGCCGCCGCCAGCAAGGTCGCTAATGGTAGCAGGGGGCTTTGCCAGATCCGTCACCCCGGCCTTGTGCCGGGGTCCAGCGTTCCGCGAACTCTAAAGCTTGGAGTGGCGAGGCATCCTGGGTGCCAGGACAAGCCCGGCATGACCTGGCGTTGAAAGCACCTCCCCGGCGAAGGCCGGGGTCCAGGTGGGACAGCGTTGGCAGACTTCGGTGTGCCTGCCAGCCTTGTCGCGCAGTTGCGCCCCGGCCATCGCCGGGGAGGCGGATCAATCTGGTTGGACCAAACCCCAGAGGATACGGTAGGCCTTGGTCAGCGTCACCGCGCCAACCCAGACGAAGCCTCAGAATACCGGTTCTTCGCCCGGCTTCTCCGGCACGTGGATCCCGCATTCCACCTTTTCCCACCCGCGCCAGCGCCCGGCGCGCGGGTCTTCGCCCGGCAGCACCTTGGACGTGCACGGCTTGCACCCGATCGACGGATAACCGTCCGCCTCCAGCGGATGGCGCGGCAGCTCATACTGCGCGAAATAGGTCTCCAGCCGCTCCTTGTCCCAGTCGGCGAGCGGGTTCAGCTTCAGCCGACCATCGTCGATCTCGAACCGCGGCAGCGCGGCGCGGGTTGAGGACTGGAAGCCCTTGCGGCCGGAAATCCACGCATCGAACGGTAACAGGGCACGGCGCAGCGGCTCCACCTTGCGGATCTCACAGCAGCCGTCCGGGTCATAGGACCAGCGCAGCCCGGTCGCGTCCTTGGCGGCCAGGATCCGCGGGTCCGGCCGGAATACCCGCAGGTCGGTCAGCCCAAGCCGCTCGGACAATTCATCCCGATATTCAAGCGTTTCCCCGAACATCTTCTGCGTGTTGGTGAAGACGACGGGGACATCCTTGTCGACCTGCGCGATCATGTGCAGCAGCACGGCCGATTCCGTGCCGAACGAGGAAACCGCGGCGATGCGGCCCTTGAGCTCGCCAGTCAGCAGCTCGGCCAGCATGTCCTGGGTAGAAACGCCCGCAAAGCGCGCCTCCATCGCCGCTGCATCCACGCTGGTGAAGGCGGGGGCAACGTCGATCGTGTCGAGGCGGCGAGCGGCATTAGCCATGACGTAACTTCCATATGGGTGTCGCGGTGTCGGCGGCGCGCTGATAGGGATTGGCATAGCGATCAAGGCTGCGCTGCAGCGTCTCGGCATCAACCGGCGCCTCGGGGGCGAAGCTGTCGAAGCCGCAGCGGCGCATGTGCGGGATCTGATCAACCAGCACGTCGCCCGCCGCCCGCAGCTCGCCGGTATAGCCCGCTTCGCGCAGGATCCGGGCCGCGGAATAGCCCCGCCCGTCGCGATAGGTGGGGAAGCTCACTTCCACCAGCGCGAGCTGCCCGATCTGCGGCAACAGCGCACGCGCATCGTCCCCCGCCTCCA
>NZ_LSKH01000325.1:0-11653 GCF_001557395.1 Sphingomonas sp. CCH5-D11
CTGCGGATCGTTCTCGTCCACTGCGGGATCGGCCAGCAGGCGCTGCGGCACCGCCCCCTTGCGTGACAGATCAAGCCGCCAAAGATCGTAGCGGCCGCGATTGGCGTCCATGTCGGTCTCGCGCTGCGCCCAAACCATCCAGCGCCCATCCGCCGATACGGCAGGCGCGCCGACGCGGCTAAGCGTCGTAACATCCTCGATGGTCAGCGGGCGGGCGGCAGCCGGGGCCGAAACGACAGCGAGCGCGATCAGGCTCGCGGAAAAGGGCATCCTCATGGGAATGCGGTAAAGCAGATCGTTACTGATGCGACAATCGCCATGTCGGCGCCAGCTTGCGCTCGGAACGTCGGGTGCAACGCGGCAGTGCGCCGGCGAACGTCACCAATATCGTCAGGAAGCGCCGCGAGTCAGCTTCGCGATCTCGCGCGCGACGATCGTTTCCACCATGTTCGGCAGATTGGCGTCCAGCCACTCGCGCAGCATCGGTCGCAGCATCTCGCGGACCAATCCTTCCAGCGTTCCGTCGCTCTGCGGCTCCGGCTTTACCAGCAGTCGCGAAAGAGCATCGATGGCCCCACGGGTCGCCTGCGCGGTTCGATCCGACAGCAGGTTCGCGGCGGCATCCGCGTCCAGCTTTGCCGCCTCGGGTTCGGCAGGTGCTTCGGCCCGCGCCTGAACCGGTGGCATGGGATGGCTCAGTTCGAGCACTTCCTCGGGCGCCGTATCCTCATCCCGCTCTTCGGGTGCAGCGGGCAATGCAGGGCGGGCAGCGTTCGCGCGACGCTGTCGAATTGGCCGATCATCACCTTCCTCGGCGATGATGCGCTTGATGGAGGAGAGAATGTCCTCCATCGACGGCTCGGCGCTGACATCCCCCATGCGCGCAGTCCACCCCATCCAGAAAGCCGCCGACGATCAGCGGTTTGGTGTGTTTTCACCTGTGGTCAATGCCGGGCTCCTGTCAACCTTGCTGCTGTCGAGCGCAGGATCGAGCGGACGCGTAACTGTGGCATTCTGGGGCGCGACGCCGCTGGTGGACGACGAAATCGCGGTTGGCGTCTCGCCATCGCCGAAGTCGGAGAAGCGGTTGCGAACGGCGTTGTAGTTCTCCGCCGAGTTATACAGCGGCCCGCCCTCGAGCCCCAGGTCCTGCGCCTCGGCCTGCCCCATTGCGGCCAGCAACGCGAAGCCGGCGACATAAGCGTCGCGCCGCGCAGTCACGAGCGTCACCTGGCTGTTCAACAGTTCCTGCTCGGCGTTGAGGATATCAAGGATCGTGCGATTGCCGACGCTATTCTCCGCCCGAACGCCTTCCAGGCTGAGCCGGTTGGCGGCAACCGCCTGCTCCGACGAAGCGATCACCTCCAGCGAGGAGCGCCAGATAGCGAACGCAGACCGGGCCGAGGCGATCACCTGACGCTCCGCGGCGGTCGCGTTTTCGATCGCCTGCGCACGCGTCGCCTGTGCCTGACGCACCAGTGCCGCCGGACGCCCGCCCTGGAAAATCGGCAGGCTGACGTTCAGCCCGATGCCGGCCGAGGTGCCCGATTGCCCGACACCCAACCCGGTGCCGCTGCCGAGCGATCCCAGATAATTGACGTAATTTCCGGTCGCCCCGACCCCCAGGGTCGGCAGGCGGCTCGCACGCGCCACGCGCACGTCAAAGGCGGTCGCGTCCCGCTGCTTCAGCGCCGCGAGCAGGGTGGGATTGTCACGGATCGCCACATCGACGGCGCCATCTGCCGTCTGCGGCAAATTCGGGAGCGCCGGCGGCGGCGCGAGCGTGCCGGGCGCATCGCCGACCAGCCGGACGTAGTTCTCACGGCTGGCGATCAGCGTCGCTTGCACCCGCTGCAACTGCGCGCGAGCGAGGCTCAGCCGCGCTTCCGACTGGGCGACATCGGTGCGCGTCAGGTCACCCACCTGAAAGCGATCGCGGCTCGCCTGTAGATTGGTTTCCAGCACGCGGACGTTCTGCGCGTTCAGTCCGACGATGGCCTCGTCTCGGATCACGTCATTGTACGCTGCGACCACTTCGGAGAACAGCGACGCCTCCGTGCCCCGCAGCCCGAACTGGCCGGCTTCGACCCGCGTCTCTGCCGCGCGGACGGAGTTGCGAACGGCGCCGCCCGAATAGAAGGGCACATTTAGCGCAAGCTGCGCCTGCGCCGCGCGTGCCGGCGTGGTGAAGGAATTGCCGCTGCGCAGGTAGTTTTCGTTCAGCCCCGCGTTGGTGGACACGGTCGGTCGACCGGCCGCCCGCGCGATCGGTACATTCTCGTCCACTGCACGCTGCTGCGCCCGACTTGCCGTGATCGTCGGGTTTTCACGATAGGCGCGCGCCAGCGCCTCTCGCAGTGTGTCGGCGTGGGCTGGCGATGCACTCAGCGCAAGAATCAGGGCGGCAGAAGCGACACGGGTCATTGCGGCTCTTTTCAGAAGGTGAAGCGTGTCGGTTTGGCGAAGCCGGGCAACAGACAGCAATTGACATCGGCAAAGTCGATCATGGCAAAGCCGCCTTCGCTTCTCCGCCCGGTAGCCAGCCTGGTCACTCCATTGTCGTTGAGGCCACCAACGATCCGCCCGCCGGTCCGCACCTGCGCCACCAGTTGCTCGGGAAGCTGCTCCACGGCGCCATCGATGATCATCACGTCATAGGGGGCGCCTTCGGGGTGGCCGGCCTCCAGAGGGCCTTCGACAATCGCGATCCGATCGCTCGTGCCGAGCGCCGCGCGCGCCTGCGTGACGAGCGCCGGATCAACTTCCACCGCGACAACGGAGGCTACCAGCTCCGCCAGGACCGCAGCCGTATAGCCCGTGGCAGCACCGATCAGCAGGACGCGATCGCTCGGCAGCAAGCGCGCCTCGGTCAGCAGGCGACCGGTGGCGATCGGCAGGTTCAGCGATCGACCGCCGCCAAGTGCGACCAGATCGTCGCGATAGGCAAAAGGCGCCTTTTCCTCAGGCACGAACCGCTCACGCGGGACCACGGCCATTGCCGCCACGACACGCGCATCCGATACCGCATTGGTGCGAAGCTGGCTTGCCACCATCGCTGTGCGCATGGCGGCAAAATCCGGTTGGCGTTCCATCGTCATCGTCATCTTCTCACCTGTCGCACGACTGTTTTATTGTGGCAATACACTTGTCATCCAGAGTGGCGCTTTATCGCGCGCCGGCACGGCCGCCAACGTAGAAACTTGACACGCCCGCTCTGTCGCCGCATCTGCCCGCCCTCACTTCCATCGAGGCCCGATGGCGGAGTGGTGACGCAGAGGACTGCAAATCCTTGCACCCGGGTTCGATTCCCGGTCGGGCCTCCACCCCCTTGTCGCTTTTCGCGCCAGGCTGCTCAGTTTCGCAGAACGAGCAGGATGGGCAAATTAGCGCGCGGCGCGCTGTGGGAAAATCAGCGGTCGATGCCGTCGACCACCAGCAATGACTCGAAAACCGCGGAGCGTGTACCGCGAGCGAGGGCTTGTGCCTTGCGACGAAGCACATGGTGCAGCCTGCGACGACTCCGCCCGTCCGCGAAGTTTCGAAATGCGACGAGATGGCACAACCGGCCGCCCCCCAACGCACACTGTTAACTCAGAGCGCGCGTATGCGGCGACTCGCCATGTCGGTCGCCATCGTTCGCCGAGCATGAAAACGTCGGACGAACGCGCGCATAATCACTGGGGACGCTCGGGCGGCCTGGAGGTCCGCAGACGCCCTACTGCGATCCGAGTACGCACCGCACGAGCCGCGGACATGTGGGTCGATCGTATGTCCCGCAGGAATAGCTGCGAATTCCACGACGCATGGCCATCATGGAACAATCGTTACAACGCCAAATCTGCCTGTCGCTTGATCGGAGCCTCAGTGATGGAAGGCATCTTCGCGGTGGTGGTCACCGCCGGTGAAGCCATGGCGAGTTGCAGCGCATCGGCGGTAGCCGCCCAGGTTTGCGCCATAAGCGCCGGTTCGTCGTTCAGCTTGATGCCATAGCTCGGCACGATCGTGCGGATCTTCGCCTGCCACGCCGGGGTCGCGAGCTGCGAGCCGAACACGCGCTTCAGGAGATCGAGCATGATCGACGGCGCGGTCGAGGCGCCCGGCGATGCCCCCAGCAGCGCGGCGATGCTGCCGTCCTTCGACGCGACGATTTCAGTGCCCAGCTTCAGCACGCCGCCCTTCGCGGGATCGCGCTTGATGATCTGCACGCGCTGCCCCGCCTGCCACAGCCGCCAGTCGCCGTCTCTGGCGTTCGGCAGATACTCGCGCAGCGCGTCCATCCGGTCCTCCTGCGACATCATCAGCTGGCCGGCGAGATATTCGACGAGGTCGAAATCGTCCCAGCCCACCGCCACCATTGGCCGAAAATTGTCGAGCGTCACCGATTTGGGCAGGTCGAAATACGATCCTTCCTTCAGGAACTTGGTCGAGAAGGTCGCGAACGGCCCGAACAACAAGGTCTGCTTGCCGCCGAAGAAGCGCGTATCGAGATGCGGCACCGACATCGGGGGCGAGCCGACTGCGGCCTTGCCATAGACCTTGGCGTGGTGACGGTTCGCCAGCGCCGGGTTTTCGGTAACGAGGAACGAGCCGCCGACGGGGAAGCCGGCATAATCTTCGCCCTCCGGGATGCCAGACGCCTGCAGGATCGGCAGCGCCCCGCCGCCCGCCCCGGCGAAGACGAAGCGCGCGTTGATTACCTGATCCGTCCCAGCTTTGGCGTCATAGGCGACGACGCTCCAGCGCCCGTCCGACCGGCGTTTCAGCTCACGCACCTCATGACCGGTGGTGAGCCGAAAACCCGGGGCGCGGCCAAGTGCCGCGATATACTGCCGAGTCACCTCGCCCCAGTCGACATCGGTACCGAGCGGCGAGCGCGTCGCGGCGAAAGGCGTGGCGGGAGTTGCGGGGGCGCGGCCCTCCATCATCAGCGGCGCCCATTGCGCGATCGTCTCCGCGTCGGTGGTAAAGTCCATGCCCGAGAACAGCGGGCTCGCACCGAGCGCGGCGTGGCGCTTGCGCAAGAAGTCGACATTCTGCTCGCCCCAAACCAGATTCATATGCGGCGTCGAGTTGATGAAGGTCCGCGGCTTCGCAAGGACGCCGGCCTTCACCTGATGGCTGAGGAACTGGCGGGTGACCTGGAATTGCTCGTTGATATCGATTGCCTTGGCGATGCTCACCTGCCCCTTGTCGTCCATCGGGGTATAGTTGAGCTCGCACAGCGCCGAATGGCCGGTGCCGGCATTATTCCAGCCGTTCGAGCTTTCCGCCGCGACCTTGTCCAGCCGCTCGACCATCTCGATCGTCCAGCCCGGCTCCAGCTGGCGCAGCAGCACGCCAAGCGTGGCGCTCATGATCCCGCCGCCGATCAGCAACACGTCCACGTCGCGCGCCGGCCCTGCGCTCGTGGAGCAGCGCGGTAGCATCGCCGCGCCGCCCACCACGGCCGCCCCGCCGAGCAGGCCGCGGCGGGTGAAGCGGGGTAGACGGGACGCGCGCTTGGGGTCGGACATGAAGGAGGCCTTTCGGATCAGAAGCGGAAGCTCAGCCACCCGGCCAGGAAGTCGGAGCTGCGGTAGCCGGCGTTGGTCAAAGCGGGGCCGGCGGCGAGATGCTCGTAGCGGCCGGTAAAGGAGAGGCGCGGCGTGATCGGCCAGATGACTTGCAGTCGCGCGACATCGGCGGTCTTGCGATCGCGCACGTTCTGGGTACCGGCGAACGGCTGGCCGTTGGCGCGATAGATCGCGTCGCGCACATCGTCGCGCCAGGCGAGTTCATACTCGGCGGTGACGCGCACCTTGCCGACCGGCGTAAAGCTGACGTTCGGCGCGACGGCGATCAGGTTCGAGGGCGTCAGCGACAGCTGGTAACTGTAATAGATGTTGTTGCCGAACGGCGCGTAGGCGTTGCGTAGCTTGCCGTCGCCATAGCCCCCGCCCCCGCTGGCATAATCGACATGAACGCCGACGCGCGGCGCGGTGCTACCGTCGCCAATACGATACGTTTGCGCGATGAATGCCTGCCACGCATCGATCTGCTGGTCGCGATAATGGCCCCATTGATGGTTGACGGTCCAGTCGAGCGCGAGCGGCCCGACATCGCCCCACAGACGCGCGCCGCCGTAGAAGCGCGTCGCCGGCCCGATCCGCCCGCCCCAGGCGCCTACGTCATTGCGTCGTCGCCAGAAAAACGGGTCGAAATACAGCTTCGAACCACCGAACAGAGTGGACGGCAGCACCGCGCCCAGAGTCACGCCCGAAAAGCGCCGCGCGGGATCATTGACGTCGTCATCCACGCCGAGATCGCCATAGGCAGTCGGCTTCAAGTCGAACAGATCGACACGGAAATGACTGGTCCGCGCCCAGGCGCGCACACCGTTCAGCGTATAACGGATTGTATTGTTGTCGCGTTGCGACGTGAGCAGGTTCGATCCGTCGGTAAATTCCTGCCGCCCGTAGCGTGCACCGAGCGCGACGCCCGCCACATCGCCCTTCGCCTCGACGAAATATTGCTGGAACACCAGATCGTTGCGCAGCGATGTCGAGGGAGTGCCGAGGTTGCGCCCCGCGATCCCGCCATGTGCCACTTCTCCGTATAGGCGCAGATGCGGCCCGACGTGCAGGTCCGCCCCGCCCACCAGCCGCGTGATGTCCTGCCGCTGGTGCGAGGTTTCGCGCAGGTTCGGGTTGCTCGTCATGTTGACGCGAAGCCGCGCCTCTCCCGAGAGCGTCAGATAGACGTCGCCATCGTCATCGAGCGGCAGGAATTTCAGCCGGTCCAGCGGATCGTCGCGCTTGGCGGGATCCTGCATCACGCGCCAGTCCTCGGCCCAGCGCGACAGGTTGTAGCCGTTGGTGGTCGCCCCGTCGCCCGCCGCAGCGGCAGGATATTCGTTGGCAGCCGGTGAGGCCGCGGTCTGCGCCGTGGCGGCCGTCGCAAGCAGGAGGGGCGGCAGGAACGCGCCGAAACGATACATCATGGTACGAACTTTCACGCGGCCGGGACGGCATCGGCCGAGAGTTGATCGACGGGCGTTGCTTCCCCGGCGAGCGCGCGACGCAGTTGCTCGCTGTCGAGCCGCCCCTCCCAGCGCGCCACGACGATGGTCGCCACCGCATTGCCGATGAAGTTGGTGAGGCTGCGGCATTCCGACATGAAGCGGTCCACGCCCAGGATCAGCGCCATCCCCGCCACCGGTACGCTCGGCACAATCGACAGCGTCGCCGCGAGGGTGATGAATCCTGCGCCGGTCACCCCGGCCGCACCCTTGGACGAGAGCATCGCGACGCCGAGCAGCAGCAATTGCTGCCCCAGCGTGAGATCCACGTTGCACGCCTGCGCGATGAATAATGCCGCCAGCGTCATGTAGATGTTGGTGCCGTCGAGGTTGAATGAATAGCCGGTCGGCACGACGAGGCCGACGACCGATTTGGGGCAGCCTGCGCGTTCCATCTTCTCGATCAGGCTAGGCAGCGCGCTTTCCGAGCTGGAGGTGCCGAGCACCAGCAGCAGTTCAGCCTTCAAGTAAGCGATCAGGGAAAAGATCGAGAAGCCCGCCCAGCGTGCGACCAGCCCCAGCACCACGACCACGAACAGAATAGAGGTCAGATAAAAGGTGCCGACCAGCATCGCGAGATTGGCGAGCGTGCCGACGCCATATTTGCCGATCGTGAAGGCCATCGCGCCGAACGCACCAATCGGGGCTGCCTTCATTAGGATCGCGACGACCTTGAACACGACGAGCGACACCTGCTCCAGCGCCGTCGTAACGCGTTCCGCCCGCTCGCCGACGATCGCCAGGCCGATGCCGAACAGCACCGCGACGAACAGCGTCTGGAGGATGTTGCCTTCGGTCAGCGCCGAGAGGAACGTGTCCGGGATGATGCCGACCAGGAAGCCGGTCAGCGTCGTCTCATGTGCCTTGGCGGCAAAATCGGAGACCTTGCTGGTATCGAGCGAGGCCGGATCGATGTTCAGCCCCGCGCCCGGCTGCACGACATTGGCGACCACCAGCCCGACGATCAGCGCCAGCGTCGAGAAGAACAGGAAGTAGGCGAATGCCTTGCCCGCCACACGGCCGACCGCGGCGAGATCGCGCATCCCCGCGATACCGCTGACGATAGTGAGAAAGATCACCGGCGCGATGATCATCTTCACCAGCTTGATGAAGGCGTCGCCAAGCGGCTTCATCGCCTCGCCGGTGGCGGGCGCGAAATGGCCGAGCAGCACGCCCGCGACGATCGCCACCAGCACCTGCACATAGAGGTGCTGGTACCAGCCTTTCGCCGCGGGGGGTGTCGTCGAGAGTTCGGTCGTTGTGATCATGGGCTTTCAAATCCTCTCGCTGCGGGACGAATCCGTCCGGCCTCTTCACGGGCGGTTGGGATTCAAGAATTTTGCTCGCGGCCGACATGCGGGCGGGCACGATTTCGTACTTTCGCTTAAACCCTTGTAATGGCGGCTTTCTTGCTGCCTTAGCAAAGATCAGAGCGGACGCTTAGGGCAGATTTCGACACATGCCTGATCGGAAAAGTGCAAAAAGTTGCATATGAAACCTCAGCGGCTATGGGCGGGCGGATGAGCGTCAATTGGCGATCAAGTGGGCTGCGCTGGGCGATCGGCACGATCGTGCTGGTCGTCGCGCTGGCGCTGCTCGGTGGGCAGCTCGCCGAGCGTCGGACGCTTGCGGCATTGCGCGCCCAGGCGGCAATTGATGCGCGGCTGCGCGCGGTGCTGCTTGATAGCGAACTTGCCCGCTTTCGCTTGCTGCCGCTCGCGCTGGCCGATGATCGAGACGTCGTTGCCGCCATCGCTGGTGCGCCTGATGCGCGCACCGCGCTGAATCGCAAGCTGGAGGCGCTGGCTGGCGAAACCGGCGCGCCCGCTATCTATGTCGTCTCGCCCGAAGGAATAGCCATTGCGGCGAGCAACTGGCGCACGGCAAGCAGCTTCGTTGGCAACGACTATCGCTTCCGCCCCTATTTTCGCGAAGCGCAGGCGACTGGCGCGGGCAGCCAATATGCGATGGGCACGATCAGCCATCGCCCCGGCCTGTATCTCGCGCGCCGTACGGTCAGTCGCGGCGTGATCGTGGTGAAGCTGGAGTTCGACCGGATCGAGCGCGAATGGGCACGCGCCGGCGGCATTTCGATCGTCCGCAACCCGCTCGGAGTCGTCTTCGCGACCAGCCGCCCCGAATGGCGCTTCGCCGCCAGTGGCCCGCTTCGAACTGCCGACAAGGCTCGCATCCGCGCCGAAACGCGCGTCCCCGCCGCCGCACTCGCCCCGCTCCCGCTCCGCCCGATCGCCGATGGGCGGCTACGCGGGGCGGGCGCGACTTATGTGGCGCAGGATGTGCCCGTGGCGCAGCGCGGCTGGCGCCTGACTTTGCTCCACCCGGTTGATGCCGAGGTCGCAAGCGCCCGTCGTGCCACCGCGCTGATCGTCGCGATGGTGACGTTCGCACTCGCCGCCTTTGCCTTTGCCTTGCGCCAGCGCGCCACACTCGCCCGCCGCCGCACTGCCGAGCTGGAGGAGGCGGTCGCCGAGCGCACTGCCGCGCTACGCCGCGAAATGACCGAGCGCGCTGACAGCGAGGCGCGCGCCGCCGACCTGCGCGAGGCGCTGCGCCAGGCGAACCGTCTCGCCTCGCTCGGCCAGATCACCGCCAGCGTCGCGCATGAGACCGCACAGCCGGTCGCCGCGATCCGCACTTATGCGCAGAGCAGCGATATCCTGCTCGGCCGCGGCGCGATTGATGAGGTGCGCGGCAACCTTTCCGCGATCGCCCGCCTCGCGGACCGAATCGGTGCGGTGACGGCGCAGCTGCGCGGCTTCGCCCGACGGCGCAGCGACGAACTGCGCCCCGTCGCGATAGCGGAGGTGATCGACGGCGCAGTGTTAATCCTGAAGGACCAGCTGCGCGCCGCCACGCTCGACCGGCCAGATATCGATCCTGGCATGACGGTCATCGGCGGCAAGGTTCGCCTCGAACAGGTGCTGGTAATCCTGATGCAGAACGCGCTTGAAGCGATGGCCAATCAGGATGATCGCCGTATCACCCTGACGCTCGCCATGGATGAAGGGGCCATTCGGCTCATTGTTGCGGACAACGGCCCTGGCGTCGCGCCCGAGATCGCCGAACGCCTATTCACGCCATTCGTCACCAGCCGCCAGCAGGGCCTTGGCCTCGGTCTCGCGATTGCACAGGACATCATGGAGGAAATGAGCGGCGCACTACGCCTGATGCCGTCATTACGCGGTGCTTGCTTCGAGATTGCGATGCGTCGCGCATGACTGACACGCCGCCGCTCACGGTTGCGCTCGTCGACGATGACGACGACCTGCGCCACGCCACCACGCAATTGCTGACACTGCATGGTTTCGCCGTAACCGCCTATTCCGATGCAACAACCGCCCTTGCCGCGATCGGTGCGGACTTCGTGGGCGTGGTCGTCACCGATGTGCGCATGCCCGGCATGTCAGGCATCGAATTGTTTCGCACGCTCGCCGCGCGCGACGCCGAGCTGCCGGTCATACTGATCACCGGCCATGGCGACGTCACGATGGCGGTCGACGCGATCAAGGCTGGCGCGTGGGATTTCCTCACCAAGCCGTTCGACCCTGAGGCTCTGGTTGCGGCGGTCTCGCGCGCCGCCACGGCGCGTCGCCTCGCGCTGGAGAACCGCCGACTGCGCATCGCTGCCGAAACCCCCGGCGACGACGCGCTGATCGGCGACGCTCCCGCGATCCGCCGGTTGCGCGCCATGATCCCGATCCTCGCCGACGCCGCGCTTGATCTGGTGATCGAGGGGCAGGTCGGCACCGGGCGCGAGCATTTCGCGCGCCTCGTCCACCGCGCTGGCCGTCGAGCGCGCCACCGGTTCCTGAAGATCGATTGCGCGACAGTGGCGCCCGAACTGGTCGAGCGCGACCTGTTCGCGCGCAGCGGCGCGATCGCGCGCGCCGATCGTGGCACGCTCTTCCTCGACAATCTCGGCATGGCAAGCGCCGACCTCCAGCACCGCCTTGCCCGACTCGCCGAGACGCGCGCGGTGGCGCTTGACGCACGCGATCCCGATGCGGTCGACATCCGCATCATCGCCGCGATGGACGAGGGCGCGCGCGACACTGTCTCGCCGGCGCTGTTCCACCTGCTCGCAGGCGTGCCCGTTCGCATGCCGCCACTCGCTGAGCGCACCACCGACATCCCGCTGCTCTTCGCCCACTTCGCGGCAATCGCCGCGGCGCAGCATCGTGTTCCCCTGCCCCCGCTTGCCGACCATGCCCACCGCCTCGCCGCGCGTGACTGGCCGGGCAACGTGCTCGAATTGCAGAAGGCCGCAGAGCGCATCTGCCTCGGCCTCGAAGACGAGGTCGGGCAGGATGACATCGCCCCCATGGACCCGTTACCCGCCCGCCTCGACGCCTTCGAGCGCGCCGCGATCATTGATGCGGTAACGGCGGCAGACGGCGAGATCGCACTGGCGATCGAGCGTCTCGGGCTGCCGCGCAAGACGTTCTACTATCGCGTGAAACGCCTCGACATCGACTTGCGGGCACTGCGCGGCAAGCGTTGATCGGCCAAGCGAACACACACAGTGCTGAAGTCGTCCGAAATGTCTTCAGTCATCGGCCTCCGCAAAAGCCTCTT
>NZ_LSKH01000033.1:0-9347 GCF_001557395.1 Sphingomonas sp. CCH5-D11
CGGCGGGTCGACGCGATAGACCGCCAGCCGCCGGCCGCCTCGGTTGCAATGATCGGTGATCCGGCCGGCATAGTGGCGGCGCACCAGCCCCGCGCGGACCAGATCGGATACCGCGCGGCTCACATTGGCCTTGCCGATCGCCAATGCCTCTTCCGCCAGCGCCGCCTCCACCCGGTCGGGATCGCTGCTGCCGAGCCGTGCCGCCACCTTGGCGCGAAGCCCAGCGCGCCGCCGGTCCCGTGCGGCCAGCGGCAGCAGCTGGCGCGCCAGCCAGTCACGCAGCGACACCCGCTCCGCCCCGGCCGCCCCGGACACCTGAACCCACGGCCCCGCCTCACCATCCGCCCGCGCCGCCTCGGCAATCAGGCCGAGCACGAGAAAGGCATAACGCGGGCGGCTGGACGCAGCCGCGAGCGCGGCGAGGATCGAGCCGAGATCGGGACGGGGGGTGGCCACAGTCATGTTGGAGAATCAAGCACATGCGGAACGCAACGTGAATCCCCTTCGTGCATCCCGAAGCGACTTTGTCGTCCATGACACTTTGCCACGCGCCCGCCGGCAGAGTGTCACGAATGACGCTTCGCCGGCGGCGGTGCGGCGCTGGAGTGGTCGCACCGATCCGGGCCGCTGGCGGGAATGGAGCTGACGGCAGGGAAGGATAGCGATGCGACGGCCGCGGCTGACGAGCCCCCCTTCCTCGCCTCCTGGCCGCCTACGCAGCCCCGCAAAGTTGGATTTCGCTGGCGGGACGATGGTTTGAAGCGCCCTCGCACACCTGAACCCCTCCCCATCCGAACAAAGCCTATCGAACCATGGGCTGGATCCCACCGAGCCGCGAAGCGCATGACAGACGTCATCCAGCTCATCACCATCGGATCAAGTTGGTCGCAAGCCGCGCCGAAGAACGGTTTCGTGACAGGCTTACACGCGCAGCCTAGCGGCACCGGCAAACGCGCGCCTCAAGGCAAAGTGTCAGCCATTCCTCTTTCTGGACCAAGGCCCTGCCCCCCTCACATCTTGCAGCTTGGCAGGTTCATGGTCCTGCGACATGGTTCGGGAACAAGGGGCGCACGGAACACTGGCAATTAGCCGGTACAACAGGGGGCAATGCCATCATGGCTGAATATCACGGCGACGATTCCGACAATAATTCCTTCGGTACGAGCGGCGACGACATTGCTTATGGCTATGGCGGAAACGATTACCTGCGCGGCGCGGCCGGCGATGACATCCTCTACGGTGGCGCCGGCGACGACATTCTGCGCGGTGGCGAGGGTATCGACCGGCTGTACGGCGGATCGGGCTTCGATCGAGTGAGCTTCGCTGATGCGGGAACACAGGGCGTGATCGTCGACCTGCGGCGGCAGCTCATCATCAACGACGGTTTCGGCAATCGCGAAAAGATCGTCTCGATCGAAGCGCTGGGCGCCAGCACCCGCTTCCGCGACATCTTCCATGGCGATGATGGCAAAAACATGCTCCTGGGCAATCAGGGCGATCGCCTGTTCGGCCACGGCGGCAATGACCAAATTCAGATCGACGGGATCGTCGACACGGTGGTGGATGGCGGCGAAGGGCGCGACCTCCTCGCGCTTCTCGGCGACCAGGCCGTCTTCTCGACCGACGGCAGCCAGGAACAGCTCGCGGCAACGTCGCGCGTCGTGGTCGACCTGTCGCGTGGGCTGATCGCGGACGATGGCTTTGGCGGCACCGGGCGCATCCGCGGCATCGAGGATTTCAGCTTTTACGCCCTGACCGGCGGGCGCGTGACCGGATCGGACACGGCGAACCGGCTCGAAGGCGGCAATGGCGATGATCGCCTGATGGGGCTCGGCGGCGGCGACGAACTCGTTGGCGGCGGCGGCAGCGATCAGCTGTTCGGCGACAATGGCAATGACGTGCTGATCGGCGGCCTGGGCAAGGATCAGCTGACCGGCGGTCAAGGTGCCGACATCTTTGTCTTTGCGGGCTTTTCCTTTGTCGGCTTTCACATCGACGAGCAGGGGCAGCAGTTCGAGGAATATTTCCTCCCGGGCGACAGCGGCGCGTCTCAGAAAGACGCCGACCGGATCATGGATTTCAGCAGCAGGCAGGGAGATATCATCGACCTGTCCGCGGTCGACGCAGTGGCGAACCTGGACAGCGCCAACCTGCCCGACGATGCCTTCACCTGGCTGGGCACCGGCGCCTTTACCGGCGCGGGCGGCGAGGCGCGCTACCAGATCCGCAACGGCAACACCTTCGTGTTGCTCGACATTGGTGGTGATCGGGGCGGCGAAATGGTGATCCGGCTGGACGGCGAGCATGTGCTGACCGCGTCGGATTTCATCCTCTGACCGGACGGGGAGCGTCGCCGTCGTTGGCGGCGCTTCCTCTGCTCCTGCTGTCGTTCAAGGCCCTAAGGTGCAGCGAGCTTGGCCGTCTTCCGGACAAGGCGGGACTGCTGCAATCCTCGCTTCGTCAGGTCGGGCGATGTGCGGCGATCAGCCCGGCAAGGTCAGGCGTTTGGCCATGATCACACGCGGTTCCTCCGCATAGCCAAGCCGGTCGTAGAAGCGCGCGACGGCGGTGTTGGTGGGGCGGATCATCAGCTGCACCTTGGGCACGCCGCGTACCCGCAGCCACGCTTCCGCCGCCGCTACCAGCGCACGGCCGATCCCCTGCCCCTGCCGCCCGGGCGCGGCGGCGAGGTAGTAAAGCCAGCCGCGATGCCCGTCATGCCCCACCATCACGCTGCCGATGATGCCGCCCTCTCCCTCCGCGACCAGCACAGCGGAGGCGGGACCGGCCAGCGCGAAGCGGAAGTCCGCCGCGGGATCATTGTGGCTCACCACCAGCCCGCAGGCATGCCATAGCGCGATGATATCGGCCTGATCGGCGTCGGCGGCGGCCCGGATCGGGATGGTCATGGCCAGCAGCTAGGCGCGGATCCGCATGTTGTTAAGCACCCGCATGATCCGCCAGGCACTCCGGCGGTACCTGCCGTGTCCCGATCGCGCTGCGCCCGCGGCCAGCGCCTTCACACCGACGCGCCCCGCCTGGACAAGAAGCTCGGGTGAAGCGCCGGTTCGACGGTGAGCCCCCTCACCGTTCGTACCGAACTTGTCGAGCTACGTGCCCAGCCTCCCGCCCTTCGCTCAGCAGGCCGGTGCGAGCGCCAGCGGCATGTCCAGTTCGATGCGATTGCGCCCGCGCTCCTTGGCCAGATAGAGCGCGCGATCGGCGGAGGAGAGCATCTCGCCCAGCGTCGTGCCGCCCCCGCCGAACGCCGCCACGCCGATGCTGACGGTCGCCTCCACCCCGGCGGAGCGCGGGTCGCGCGGCACCGCCTCGGCGAAGCGCGCGGCCAGCACGCGGCCGATGTCGCGCGCATGGGTCCGCTCATAGCCGGGCAGCAGCGCCACGAACTCCTCGCCGCCGATCCGCGCCAGCGCCGCCTCGGGCCCCAGCGTGTGGCGCGCGATGCCGGCGAACGCTTTCAGGATCTCGTCCCCCATCGCATGGCCGTGGCGGTCGTTGATCGACTTGAAGTGATCGAGATCGAACGCGAGCAGCGCCACCGGCTCGTCCGCGGCGCGCTGGCGCAGCAGCCGCTCGCCCTGTTCGAAGAACCATTGCCGGTTGCCCAGGCCCGTCAGGAAATCGCGGCGCGAGGATTCCAGCAGCTGCGCGTGCGATTCCTCGCGAACCACCGCCAGCAGCGCCATCGGCATGCCGACCGAATAAAGCACGCCTTCATACATGGTCAGCTTCGCCACGCCGGCGATCACCGCCGGGCCAAGCCATACCTCAAGCAAGGGAAGGACGAAGAGCCGCCCGGCGTAGAACAGGGTGTGCATCGCCAGCAGCGCCACGACGAGCGGGTGCGAGCGCAGCGCGCGGAGCGGGCGGCAGCGGATCATTTCCCACGCCGTCAGCCCCACCGCGACGACGATCGGGATCCCGCCGATATAGCTCCACAGGTCCGCTTCCCAGCGGCTGCCCCCCGCCATCCAGGCCAGCGCCAGCGCGACCAGCATGGCCACCGACAGCCCGGCATAGCGCCGGCCATTGATCGCCGCGACGCCGTTCAGGACCAGCAGATAGCCGCTGACAAAGGTGAGATTACCTAGCGCCGAGCCAAGCACGCCCTGGCGGATGATGGCGATCACGCAGCCGGCGGCAAGCATGGCATAGCCAGCGGCGAACAGCTGCAGCTCGCGCCGCCGCTGCGGACGAGCCTGACCCTCCCACAGCGTCAACGCCACGCTGAGGATCAGCGTGCCAATGGCGAGGACATAGAGGGTGAAGAGGTCAAAACGCATTGCGACGCCAAAGTTTCCAATGCCGCCATTTAGGTGCGATTTCGAAAGAACTCCTTAACTGGCGGGGGTGGTAGCCGACCGCCACCCTGCTCTCCCCTTCCCAGCCGGCCCCGTTCGCGGGACGCTCGCGCTCTTGGAAAGCTCGATGGCGCCCGCCTCCGCTCGGACTAGCGCCCGGCAGCGTTCGCGCGTCCAGACCCCGCGCGACGCCGCCTGCGATCGCGGCATCACCGGCCGCATGAGCTTCTGACATAACCTCCCAGACTGGAGCCTTGGCGCTCACCCACAGCCATCATCCCGCGAAGGCAGCGATCCTTGGTTCCGCAAAGGCGCCGCCGATGAATATGCGCCCGCGTGCTGCGATCCCACCGCAGGGATCCGGCTGACCTGCCGCGCTGGCCTTTCGCCACGCGCATCGCTATGGCGCGCGCCGCAGCCGCCTCTTTCGGGTTTCCGGCCGCTGCCTCCCCCTCAGAGCCCGCGCAAGGAGAACGCTTTTGGCGTGGGTCATCCTCGGCTGTGCCGTTGTAACCGAGATCATCTGGGCATTGAGCCTGAAATGGGCGGCCGTGCAGGGCGGCTGGCAGGCATCGATCGTGCCGATCACGCTCAGTTTCGTGAACATGGGGCTGCTCGCGCTGGCGATGCGCGGCCTCTCCGCCGGCACGGCTTATGCCGTCTGGACCGGGCTTGGCGCGGTGGGCGTCACCATCTTTGGCGTGATGCTGTTCGGCGAACGGCTGAGCGCTGTGCAGATCGGCTTTCTCGCGCTGATCATCATCGGCGTGGTCGGCACCAAGCTGTTCGCGCCGCAATAAGGGCGCGGCGCTGCCGAAGTGCGGCGGGCTGGCGCGGCGGAATGGGCAAAGAGTCGCGGCTGGCGAAGCGGATGTCGCCCGCTCGCCCCTTCATTGCCGCTACACAAGTTCGTCCTGAGCTTACCGAATTATGTGCCCCGATTGGCATCACCCGAAGGACGCCGCTTCGCCCATCGCCGTGCGTCACTCTACGGTTTGATCGAGACACCTTGGCGCACCTCCCCGGCGAAGGCCGGGGGCCAGCTGGGCAAGCGTTGGCAAAAGCTGGTGTGCCTGCCAGCTTGGTCGCGCAACTGGGCCCCGGCCTTTCGCCGGGGAGGCGGATCAAGCTGGCTGCGTAAAACCCTAGCCCGCGGATTCGCGCAATCGGATCAGCCCGCTGAGGAAACAGACGGGGTAGATCACCTTTTCCTCCAGCCGCATGCGCTCGGCGGCGCGGGCGAGGATGAAGTGGGTTGCGACGGCGAAGTCGAACCAGTTGTTCTCGATCCTGTCCCGATCCCATTGGTGGAGATAGCTGTCCCAGTCGGTCTCCATCTCCCCCACCAGGCTCGTCAGGCTTCTCTCTAGGGTGAGATCCGCATCCACGCCCCGCGCCAGCAGGGGGCCGTAGACACAGCGGCGTTCGGTGGCGCGATGCGCCTCGATGAGCAGGCCGAAATCGTTGAGCTGCCGCTCCGCCTCCGCGGCATTGGGTGGGCCTTCGACCAGCGCGAGCAACGCCTTTCGCCGGGCATCGAGCGCGGCATGGTCGCTCAACAGGTGTTCCACGCTGGTCGGTGCGTGAAGCGTGACGACATTGCCGCCGGAGACGGAACGGAGCCGAACCGGGATCGGCAACGCCCGGACGATATCCTCCAGCCGCGCGAGCGTACCCGATGGGCCGGGTTCCGCGATCATCGCGATCCGCGCTTCCTCCAGCTTGATGCTCACGAGATTGAGCTGACGCTCGTCCGCCAGGCCCAGTGCCTGCTCGATCAATTTAGTAAGCTCGTCGCGGTCGTTATCCACGTTCCCACTCCTGCGACTCCGGCGCTTCCTACATCGAAACACCGATCATCAATTGATCAGATAATGACCTTCGCATCAACATAGCTGTTGCTGTGAAAAACGCTGTTCTCAATGGCTTGGCGATCGCCGTCATGTGATCCGGCTCCAGTGCGTCAGCGCCATGTCGTTGTAGCGCCGCATGGCCGCCACCATGGCCCCGCGCCGGCCGACATCGACCAGCTCGGCCGGCAGCAAGGGATCGGAATTGATCGCGCGCAGCACGGATTGGCCCAGCAGATAGGTTTCGCGCGCGGCATCTCTGGTGGCCATATGCCGCACGCGATCGGTGCTCGCCGCCATTTCGGCCAGCCAATGATCATAGCCCGCCTCCAGCGTCGCGGCGGGCCATAAGGCGCGGAAATCGCGGTCCTGCCCCGGCTCCGCCATGCAGCCGGCGAGAAGCGGCGCCTCCCCTTCCAGCCCCAGCCCGGCGAGCGTGATGCGCAGCGCGGCGGCGTCTTGCGCCAGATTGTCGGCGCGCACCCAGGTGCCCGCGCCGGCATGGGCAAAGCCGGTGAGGCGAAGCGCATGCTCCCGGCGCTGTAGCCGCGCGCGATCGGTGCGGCCGAGCGCATGGGTCAGCACCAGCAGCCATGCGCCCGTCCAGGGCCGCACGCTTTCCTCCACCCGCATCCAGCCGCGCGCCTTGGCATGGAGCGCCGCTGCCGCCGGCCCCAGCGCATAGACGCCGCGTTCGGGCTGCTGCGCCATGCCATCACGCACCAGCCGCCCCAGCGCGACGCGCACCGCCGCCGGCTCGATGCCGAAGATCGCCCCGCGCCCGATCAGCGTTGCCGCAGGCAGCGGCTGTGGCGCGGCGGTGGACAGCAGCCACAGCGCCAGTGAGCGCGGCGACACCGGATCGCGCCAGTCATGTAACATGCTTTGACTCATCATGCAGGAATGCGTTATATCAGTCGGCGAGAGGAGAGCCAGCGTGAAGGTATCCGATTATCTGTCACCCGAGGAGCTGGTGGCGCTGACGCAGCGGTCGGATGCGCGCGCCTGGTGGGCCTTTGCGATGAACTGGGGGCTGATCGCCGCCGCCTTCGGCATGGCGATCGCCTGGCCCAATCCGCTGACGATCGTGCTGGCGGTGCTGATCCTGGCGGGGCGCCAGCTTGGCCTGGGCATCCTGGTGCATGATTGCGCGCATCACGCCCTGTTCCGCGATCGCCGAACCAACGAGACGGTCGGCCAGTGGCTCGCCGGGACGCCGATCAACCTCTCGCTCGCCTCCTATCGCACCTATCACCTGGCGCATCACCGCTATGCCGGCACGCCGCAGGATCCCGACCTCGGCTTTGTCGCCAGCTATCCCATCTCGCGCACGTCGCTGCGGCGCAAGTTCCTGCGCGACATCACCGGGCGCACCGGGGTGCGTGATCTGCGCCGCTCGCTTGCGCGCTTCCGCCTCGCGACGCACTGGCCGTGGCTGCTGTTCCACGTCGCGCTGTTCGCCGCTCTGGCGCTGGCGGGCGGTTGGTGGGCCTATGGGCTGTGGTGGGTGGCGGAGCTGTTCGTCTATCCCGTGATCGTCCGCCTGCGGCAGATCGGCGAGCATGGCGTGGTGCCCGATCGCGGCTCGCCCGATCCGCGGCTCAACACCTCCACCACCATCGCGCGCTGGTGGGAACGGCTGTTCATCGCGCCCAACCACGTCAATTACCATGTCGAGCATCACCTCGCGGCCGGCATTCCGCCCTATCGCCTGCCCCGCATGCACCGCCTGTTGAGCGAGCGCGGCTTCTATGACGGGCATGACGCCTTGTCGCGCGGCTATGTCGACGTTCTGCGCCGCGCCACGCGCCAGCCGGCGTAAGGCGCGGGCGGTTTCGGCGGCGGGTCTGCTCGACCTTGGGGCAGCGGACACCAACCGCGCATAGTGCGATGCGTACGGCGCCCGCCAAGTAACGGCCACGTCCACGCAGCGCTAAATTCCGGTTAACGCCGCGACCGGATAATATCCGGATTTCGCACGTCAATCGCGGCAGGCCACAGCCGCATCTCCTTTCACAGGAGATATTATGCCGCCTTTTGCCGCGCAGGACCTGCTTTCCGTAAGGGAGGTCGCCGCGCATCCGAACAAGCCCGGCTGGGCCAATCTCGTCGCGCATATCCATGTCGATCCCGTGCCCCAGGACCTGTGCGGGCCGGGGCTGTACGCGCTGTTTCTGGATGGCGCACTATTCTACATCGGGCTGCATGTCGGCGCCGATGCCGATCCCGGCCTGCCGGTGCTGGAGCGGTGGAAGCTGCACGTCGTCGGGCAGACGCTTCGTGCCAAGGCGATCAGCTTCAGCCCGACGCCACTGAACCAGGTGCTGCGCGGCCCCGATGCGTCGGGCCTTGCCGATGATCTCGCGGCCTGCCTGCCGAACGGGCGCGACACCGATTGCCACGCCGCCACGCCCCATCCGCTGCTCGGCGGATCGCATTGCACCGCGCAAAAGGCCGCCTTCGCCAGCGCCCATTGGGATAGTTTGCGCAGCGCCGCACCCGATGCGCTGCTGGCGCGGATCACCTGCCTGTTCCGCCCCCTGCCCGCCGGCTGGGACGCGCTGCTCGACGGTGCCGCGGGGCGCGAGCGGGGCGATTGGGTGCGCGAGCAATGGCTGCGCCCGGCCGAGACCCGGCTGGTGGAGCGGTTCCGCCCGATCTGCAACGCCTGCATCCCCATCGGCACGCACCACCCCGGTCTGAACGCGGGCGAGGTCGGCGCCGCGCTGGAGACGATCTTCCCGGCCGCGCTGCCGGCGTTCGACCGAGCGGTCTATGACGCCCGCGTCGCGCGTCGCCGCCCTGCCCCGCGTGCGCTGGTGGAGGCCTATGCGGCGCCCGGCACGGTGGCGGACGATCACGTCGCGGAACTGGCGGAGGATGAGGGGCTGAGCCGCGGCGAGCTGGCCTTCCGCCAGCGCCTTTCGCCGGCTGGGAGCAGCTTGGTCGATGCGCTGCTCGATGCCTGCCCGGCGCCCTTCCAGCCCTATTTCACGAACGTGCCCGATCTGCGCATCCGTCTGGGCGAGGCAGGCCGGACGCTGATGATGCTGCGCACGGCGCGCGGCCAGCTCCATTGCTTCTCCAAGGCCGACGTGGCGACCGTGGCTGCGCTGGAAACGGGGCTGGCGGCGGAGCCGGTGGAGAACGATCCGATGCGATCGCGCGTCACGCT
>NZ_LSKH01000326.1:0-386 GCF_001557395.1 Sphingomonas sp. CCH5-D11
ACGGCGCGATAAACGCCCAGCAGCGCGCATGGGCAAGAAAGCCGTGCGCCATGAGCACGCCCGGCTTTGCGCGGTCGCCCCAGCGCAGGTAGTGGATCTGCGCGCCCTCTACGGTGACGAAGCCTTCTTCCCGCGGAACGGCCAGCGCATCGACGAACCAGTCCGGCAGGTGCGACCCGTCCTCGGCCCATATCGGGTCGATGTCCGACGATCCGGTAGCCTCGGCGGCGCTCATGCCGACAGCCGGAAACCGCTATAGCCCGCCTCGGCGACCGCATCGCAGATCTCGGCATAGCCGACCACAGACGGATAGTTGAGTAGCTGACGCGGTTTGCCTGGGATGTTCGCTCCCATGTACCAGGAATCGGCCTTGGGGAAGAGCGTCA
>NZ_LSKH01000327.1:0-354 GCF_001557395.1 Sphingomonas sp. CCH5-D11
CATCGGCGTCAGCGTCGGCATCTGCGTCAGCGTCAGCATCCGCGTCTGCGTCGGCATCCGCGTCGGCATCGGCGTCGGCATCAGCATCGGCATCGGCATCGGCGTCGGCGTCGGCGTCGGCGTCAGCGTCAGCGTCAGCGTCAGCATCTGCGTCAGCGTCAGCATCTGCGTCAGCGTCAGCGTCCGCATCGGCGTCAGCGTCAGCGTCCGCATCGGCGTCAGCGTCAGCGTCCGCATCTGCGTCAGCATCAGCATCAGCATCAGCATCTGCGTCAGCGTCAGCGTCAGCGTCAGCGTCAGCGTCGGCATCAGCATCCGCATCCGCATCCGCGTCGGCGTCAGCGTCAGCGTCAG
>NZ_LSKH01000328.1:0-30155 GCF_001557395.1 Sphingomonas sp. CCH5-D11
GCCATCAACCCGCCACTGGAAAGATTGCGAACCCGCACGGTGATCGTTGCGTCCGCACCCAAGACCTTCAGGCGAGCCAGCAGTGACAGACTGTCGCGGCCGCGATCGTCCGGGCCAGTGGATTTCGGATCCAGGAATACGCTGGCGGCAGAGTCCATGCTCGTCAAAGTACGTCTCAAATCTTGTCGAATTACGAACGAGCCCTGCCGACCGGCCAGACGCGTTCAATCCTCGCGAGAGATTTTCTCGTTCCGCTCGTGGCGCTCCTGCGCCTCGACGGTCATGGTCGCGATCGGACGCGCCTCCAGCCGGCCAAGGCTGATCGGCTCGCCAGTCACCTCGCAATAGCCATATTCGCCCTCATCGATGCGGCGCAGCGCCGCCTCGATCTTGCCGATCAGCTTGCGCTGCCGATCGCGCGTGCGCAGTTCGATCGACCAGTCCGTCTCGCTGGAGGCGCGATCATTGAGATCTGATTCCCGCAATGAATCGAGCTGCAATTGTGACAAGGTACCCAGCGATTCCCGCAGGATCGCGTCCTTCCACGCCAGAAGCTTGGCACGGAAATATTCCTGCTGCCGAGCATTCATGAAAGGCTCGTCCGGATGCGGACGGTAACCGTCGTCGTTCGCAGCCCCGAGATCTTTGGGACTTATCTCATCCACGCGATTGTAAGCCGTCGCCATCAACCCGTCTCCCCGCCCGCGTCAGGGTGTCGCTGTTCCCCAAGGGCCCCGTGGCGCGCCTATAAACGCGGGCCGGGAAACTCACAAGCATTCGCGAGCGTGGAAAAGTGGGTAATCGATCGGGCATTGCGCGGCCGTGAACGGATCGATCGTTTCAACATGTCCCGCCATGGCACGTTAAGCAAGAAACGGTGGACCTGCGAGTTATCCATAACGAAAAACCCGTGGCACGATGGTCATTCCGGTTGAGTTTAAGAGTTTGTTCTGCACGTTGGCGGCAAGCAGACGCTGAAAAGAACAGGCGGGCCGCCCTGGTGCGGCTCAGGAATGGAAGAGTGACATCATGTCGGTGCGGATGGCTTTGGCGAAACTGTGCGCATGCACCGTTGGGGGAGCGGTGATCGGCGGCGGTGCGGTGCATGTCGCCGAAACGCAGAAGGCGCGTACTTCCTATACAAAGGTGGCAAAGGTGACGCCGCGGCGCGTTGTCCGGCACACACCGCCGCGTCGCACGGTTGTACGCCGCGTAGCCGCGGCCCCTGCTGCCTGCGCGCCGCGCGTGGTGACCGTGGCAGCGCCGGCCGCCCCTGTTCCGGTGCCATTGCCCGTTGCGCCACTGGTGGCGAGCCGCGGTGCCGACGTAGCGCCCGTGGTCAGCAGCGGCTGGGGCCGTAGCGGCATTGGCGGCGGCGGCTTCTTTGCCGGTGGCTTCTTCGGCGGCTCGGGCGGTGTCAGCGGGTCGAGCGGGATCGTGATCTCGTCTACCTCGAGTTCAAGCGGCGGCTCCACGTCGACGGGTGGTTCGTCCACCTCCACGGGAGGCTCGTCCACCTCGAGTGGCGGGTCCTCGACCTCGACCGGAGGATCCTCCACCTCGACGTCGACGGGTGGCTCCTCCACCTCCACGGGGGGATCATCGACATCCACCTCCACCGGCGGCTCGTCGACCTCATCGTCCACCTCTTCGTCAACGTCGTCGTCGACGTCCAGCTCCTCCTATGGCTCATCGTCCCAGGGCTGGAGCTCGAACGGCGGTCACTGGTCGTCGAACGGTGGCTGGTCGTCCAATGGCGGTCACGGCGGCAACAGCAGCGGCAACCCGTCGCCGGTGCCTGCGCCGCCGATGATGATCCTGTTCGGTGCGGCGGCCGCCGGTCTCGTCGCCCGCTTCCGCTTCGCTAAGAAGGCCTCAACCAAGGCCTGACCGGATGTGAAAGGCGACCGCGCGCCGAACAAGCGGCGCGCGGCTGCCCAGATCAGGCGTTCAGCAGTGCCTGTTCGATGTCCGGGATCGGGTGGCCGGTCAGATCTTTGGAAAGCTCGCCGGCGAGACGATCACTCACTTCCTTGTGGTAATGCTTGCGCAATTCCCCAAGCGTCTTGGGCGGCGCGACCACGATCAGCTTTTCATAGTCGTTGGACAGCGCGCGCGTCTTCAGCAGTTCCGCGGCGTCGGCCGCGAAGCGGTCTTCTTCCAGCTGGTGGAAGTCCGTCTCTCCCAGTGTACCGCGCGATGGCGCGAACTGCGCACCGCCACCTTGCGCGTGATTCGATCCATTTCGGGCGATGGAAGGCGCTCCCGGGCCCGACTGGGTGGAGGAGGCACTGCCGGCCTTGTCGGTCTTCTGATCCAGGTCCGACGGGTTGGCCCGCTCCTCGGCATGTTCCACCGTCAGATTCGGATGCACATCGTCGCCCTCGTTGCGCAGGAACAGCAGCTTGCGGCCGTCCGCCACCAGAACGACGGAATTGTGCGGGACTTGCATGTTGGTACCTCCTTGCATGCCGTGTTGTTCGACCAACGCGCCGCCGCCCGCACGGGTTGCCTCCCCTCGCGACGCCCGGCATAGCCCGCGCCATGCTAGACCTTCGCCTGATCCGAGATGATCCCGCCGCTTTTGACGCAGCCATGGCGCGCCGTGGCAAACCATCGGATGCAGCGACGATCCTTGATCTCGACCGCCGCCGCCGAGAGGTGGTGACCGAGCTTCAGGTCGGTCAGGCCCGTCGCAACGAGGCGTCAAAGGCGATCGGTGCCGCCAAGGCGAAGAAGGACGAGGAAACGGCCGCCGCTCTGATGGCCGAAGTCGCGACGCTGAAACAGCGCCTGCCCGAGCTGGAAACCGAGGAGGCCCGGCTTGGCGGGGAGCTTGACGGCCTGCTCGCCACTCTGCCGAACCTTCCGCTCGCCGACGTGCCGGACGGTGCAGACGAGGACGACAATCAGCTGATCCATGAACGCGGCCAGCGCCCGTCATTTGATTTTCCGATCCGCGAGCATGACGCGATCGGCCCGGCCATGGGGCTCGATTTCGAAACCGGCGCGCTGCTGTCGGGCGCTCGCTTCACCCTGGTGCGCGGCCATGTCGCGAAGCTCGCCCGCGCGCTTGGCCAGTTCGGGCTGGACGTGCTGACGCGCGACTATGGCTATGAAGAAGTGATCCCGCCACTGCTGGTGCGGGACGAGACGATGTTCGGCACCGGGCAGCTTCCCAAGTTTGCGGAGGATCTGTTCCGCACCACCGACGGCCGCTGGTTGATCCCGACCAGCGAGGTGAGCCTGACCAACATCGTGCGCGAGAAGATCCTGTCCGCCACCGATCTGCCGCTGCGATTCACCGCGCTCACCCCCTGCTTCCGTTCGGAAGCAGGCGCGGCCGGCCGCGACACGCGCGGCTTCATCCGCCAGCATCAGTTCGACAAGGCCGAGATGGTCTCGATCGTAGAGCCCGATCAGTCCGAAGCGGAGCATGAGCGGATGACGGCCGCTGCCGAGGATGTGCTGACCCGGCTGGAGTTGCCGTTCCGCCGCATGAAGCTGTGCACCGGCGACATGGGCTTTTCCGCCGCGCGTACCTTCGACATCGAGGTGTGGCTGCCGGGGCAGGATCGCTATCGCGAAGTATCGTCCTGCTCGACCTGCACCGACTTTCAGGCGCGCCGTATGAACGCCCGCTTCCGTCCGGATGGGCAGAAGGCGACCCGCTTCGTTCACACGCTGAACGGGTCGGGCCTGGTGATCGGCCGCACGATCGTCGCCATCCTGGAGAACTACCAACAGGAGGACGGCTCGGTCGCGGTGCCGGCAGCGCTTCAGCCGTATCTCGGCGGCCTGAACCGGCTGGAGCCGCGGTAATCCTGGGGCTGATGCGCCGATCATGACGAACAGGATCCCGCTTGCGCTGCCGCTCGCAATCGCGCTGGCGGGATGCATCCCGTCGGTGGAGCGCCCGGCGCGGCCTGCGCCGCCCCGGCCCGATCCCTCGGGGGCTCGGCCACCGTTCGAGGATGGTCAGCGGCCGGCGGAGGATGTGGATCTGCTGCCCGCCCCGCCCCCCGCCTGGGAGTCGCGCGGCGCGGTGGCAGATGCGCGCGAGGTCGCCGAGCAAAGCTACCTGGTCCGCTCAGGCGATTCGCTGCGCGCCATTGCCGAGCGAACCGGCGCAGGATCGGAAGCGATCGCTCGCGCCAACGGCCTGTCCACCCCCTTCGTCATCTACGCCGGCCAGCGGCTGCGCATTCCCGGCGGCCGCTATCATCTCGTCCGCTCCGGCCAGACGGGCATCGCGATCGCCCGCGCTTATGGTGTGCAATGGTCGAACATCGTCGCCGCCAACGATCTCGATGAGCCATATATCCTGCGCACCGGCCAGCGTATCCTGATCCCCGGTGATGCTGCCATGCCCAGCGCGGCCGAACGCGCGGCTGCCTTCCAGCTCGATATCGATGACATCCTGACCGGCGGCGAGCCGGCGATCGCCGAGAATCAGGCGCCGGTGAGGCCAGTAGCAACCGCCCGCCGAGTGCTGCCGGCCACGGCCGCAGTCGTCGCGCCGAGTTCGAGCCCAGGTCGCTTCATCTGGCCGGTGGAGGGGCGGATCGTGAGCCGCTTCGGTGCGGGGGCGAGCGGGGAACGGAACAACGGCATCAAGATCGCCGCACCGATCGAAACGCCGGTAAAGGCGGCGGCAGACGGCACCGTGGCGTATGTTGGTGATGGGATCGCCGCGCTCGGCGGCCTTATCATCGTGCGCCATGGCGAGAACTGGACCAGCGTCTATGGCCACGCGTCCAAACTGATGGTGCAACGCGGCCAGGCAGTGAAGAAGGGGCAGACGATCGCTCTGTCCGGCGACACCGGATTCGCCGATCGCCCCGAACTCCATTTCGAACTGCGCAAGGGCCGAACTCCGGTGGACCCTGCCTCCCAACTCCCGCGCCGCTGACCTCCAATCCTCCCCATCATTGATGGAAAGGGAGCCAGCGAAGCTGGTGAAGCGGCTGGCTCGGCGGAAGCGCGCGCGCAGCCAGCCACTCCACCATTCGCCTGCGCCGAATGGTCACGCTCCCCAAGCTTTGCTCAGGCAGGTTTGGCGTGTAACGCCGCCCGCATCATGACCGACCATCAGTCCGATCTCCTCCGCGTCCTCACCGACCGCGGCTACATCCACCAGACGACCGACGCCGCCGCCCTCGACGCGCTGGCCACGAAGCAGGTGGTGCCGGGCTATATCGGCTTCGATCCCACCGCGCCGTCGCTCCACGTCGGCAGCCTGGTGCAGATCATGCTCCTGCGCCGCCTGCAGCAGACCGGCCACAAGCCGATCGTCCTGATGGGCGGCGGCACCGGCAAGATCGGCGACCCGTCGTTCAAAGAGGAATCGCGCCAGCTCCTCACCACCGACCGGATCGGCGAGAACGTCGCCTCGATCCGCCGCATCTTCGAACGCTTCCTGACCTTCGGAGACGGCCCAACCGACGCGGTCATGGTCGACAATGCCGACTGGCTCGACAAGCTCGAATACATCCCCTTCCTGCGCGAGGTCGGCCAGCATTTCTCGGTCAACCGCATGCTTTCGTTCGATTCGGTGAAGCTGCGCCTCGATCGCGAGCAATCGCTCAGCTTCCTCGAATTCAACTACATGATCCTGCAGGCCTATGACTTCCGCGAGCTCGCGCTGCGCCATGGCGTACGGCTGCAGATGGGCGGCAGCGACCAATGGGGCAATATCGTCAACGGCATCGAGCTCGCCCGCCGCATGGACGGCACCGAGGTGTTCGGCGTGACGACCCCGCTGCTCACCACCGCCGACGGCACCAAGATGGGCAAGACCGTCGCCGGCGCCGTCTGGCTGCACGAGGACCAGCTGCCGCATTTCGATTACTGGCAATTCTGGCGCAACACCGACGACCGCGACGTCGGCCGCTTCCTGCGCCTCTACACCGACCTGCCAATGGACGAGATCGCCCGGCTGGAGGCGCTGGAAGGCGCCGAGATCAACGAGGCGAAGAAGATCCTCGCCAACGAAGCCACCGCCATGTGCCGCGGCCGCGAGGCGGCGGAGGCATCAGCGGAAACCGCCCGCCGCACCTTCGAGGAAGGCACGAGCGGCGACGCGCTGCCAACGTTCGCTGCGAGCGGTGAAGTGGCGCTGGTCGACGTGCTGGTCGGCCTGGGCTTCTGCGCCTCCAAGGGCGAGGCCCGCCGCCTGATCAAGCAGGGCGGCGCAAGGGTCGGTGGCGAGAAGGTATCGGACGAGGCCGCGACGGTGACCGTCGGCGCCGACTCCCTCCGCATCTCGGCCGGCAAGAAGCATCACGGGTTGTTGGTGGCAGGATAACTGCCGCCGGCGTCATCACGTAAGCGACAGCGGGGGAGCCTGAAGTGATCCGCTGATCACGACGGCACCACCGCCACGTCAGATCATTCCCCGCCGCACTCAAGCCTGAGGCCGCGCAATTCATACCCTGCGATCAGCGCATTCCAGCCCATCTTCGGCTCGGTCGACATGCGCAGACCCGGCACGCGCAGCAACTGATCGAGGAAGATCGCGCTCTCCAGCAACGCAACCTGCGCGCCCGGGCAGCGATGTTCGCCGTCGCCGAACGCCATCCCTGCCCGCCCCACCCGATCGCCGAGTTGCCGGTCGGGATCGATCTGATGCGGGCATCCGCCGAAGGCCTCTTCATCGGCATTCGCCGCACGCACATCGATGCCGACAATATCGCCCTCGTCCCCGAGCGTGCGATGGAGCAGGCCGACAACCGGCTCGAGGCGAAGGATCTCCTCCAGGATTGCGATTCTGCCTGCCTCGTCGGTGTCCAGAAAGCGTTGGCGGAGGGTCGGTTGTTCGAGGAGATGCCATCCCGCCATCGTAATGAACTCACGCGTCGTGATCATGCCCGCCGCCCCGTAAGTCAGGCATTCGGAAAGGATCTCCATGTCGCGATATCCCTCTTCGATCAGGTGGGAGATCACATCGTCGCGCCGGGCACGCCGCCGTTCGCGAATCGCCGGTTTCACATCCCGGTAGAGGAGCAGCAACGCGCGGACTTGCCCGCGCATGAAGCCGATCATTCTGCCAACCGCCGATCCGGTGCCGCGCATGCCCGTGGCAAGCGCATCGAGGCGACGCGCCATGCCAGCGCGATCGCTGTTGGTAAGCCCCACGATCTCCGACGCAATGGTCACGGCCAGTTCGAGAGAAAGCTGATCGAGATCGGCGCCGCGATCGCTCTTGAAACGGTCCACGAGTTGTCTGCTCGTGTCCAGCATCAGCGCGCGATAGCTGCTTGTCACCACGCGTGGGGCGAAGAAGCGGGCGGTTGCGCCGCGCTGCCGGCGGTGCTCGGCGCCGCTCAGATAGAGGATGGGCGCACGCATGAGGGCGAAGCTGGTGACCAGTTCCGCGAGAAAGCCGGCCTGCCGTGCGGAGGGATCACGCAGGACACGCCGCGCTTCGGAAAAATCGGCGCTGACCATTCGCCCGACCGCGACGGCCCCGCCTTGGCTTGCTAATTGCCCGGACTTGCGCTGGTTCGCACCAGATGCGTGTGGGCACGCGCGTGTCGCAATGGCTGATTCAGACATTTGGACCCCACTTATGATAAGATGTGGATCATAAATAGTGACTGATACGGCAGGCTCAAGGGAAGATGCGCGCGTCGCGAAAACCCGTGAGGCGTTGCGGGACGCCTTGCTGTCCATGCTCGCAACGGAGCGCTTCGAAACGATCAGCGCCGCAGCACTCGCGAGACGGGCCGGGATCGGATATGCCACGTTCTTCCGACGCTATGCCGATACGCGCGACCTGCTGGCGGAAGTTGCGGGCAAATTCATCGATGAACTCGCTCGGGAAGTGGCCCCGGCAGTCATGCTTGGCGAAGGCCGGCTCGCCGCAGCGCGGATTTCGGCGTTCACGAACGAACGGTGGAGCCTGTGTCGCGCCCTTCTCGTCGGCGCGGGCGACGAGATGCGGAAAAAGCTGACCGCGCAGGCGCTCATCGCCGCGCGGGCGTTGGACCAGATGCCGGAACAGGGCATCCCCCGGGAGCTGCGCCTGAGGGTCAGCATTGCCGCATGTATCGAACTGCTCTCATGGTGGCTCGAGAATCGCGAGGACGGCGCCGGCCTTGAGGACGCGCTGGCACGGTTGGTATTCGATCCCCTGATCGGCGCGGCGCTCCCGCAACCAGCACCGGCGATCCCGCAAGCGATTTGAGGTGCAATATACGGATGGTACTGGCTGCCGTCGCAACCACAGTCACATGATCGGGCGCGGCCGCAGACCCTGACAAGAAGCCGATCACCCGGATCGCAGCAGCGCCACACCCGCATCCCGCTCGAACAGATACAGCGCCACCCGCGCCGCCTGCCCCCGCGGAGCCGCCAGCCCGCCATCACGATCGATCAGCAGCCGCGCATCGTCCGCCGCGATCGGCAGCAGTTCGCCGAGCAGCTCCGGCGTCGCGAGCCGGAACGCCGCTTCGCCCGACTGCCGCGTGCCGAGCAACTCGCCCCCGCCGCGCAGCCGCAGGTCCTCCTCCGCGATCCGGAACCCGTCGTTGGTCTCGCGCATCAGCGCCAGCCTTGCCCGCGACGTCTCGCTCAGCGATCCGCCGCGCATCAGCAGGCAGCGCGACTGCCCCCCGCCGCGCCCCACGCGCCCGCGCAACTGGTGGAGCTGCGCCAGCCCGAAGCGATCGGCATGTTCGATCACGATCAGCGTCGCATTGGGCACGTTGACGCCCACCTCGATCACCGTCGTCGCCACCAGCACGCCAAGCTCGCCGGCGGAGAAGCGCGCCATCACCGCATCCTTCTCCGGCCCGCGCATCTTGCCGTGCACTAACCCGACACGATCCCCGAACCGCGCCGCCAGCGCCGTCGCCCGCGCCTCCGCCGCGGCAAGATCGCTCTTCTCGCTCTCCTCCACCAGCGGGCACACCCAATAGGCCTGCTTGCCGTCCGCGAGATGTCGGCCGAGTGCATTGACGACCTCGTCCAGCCGCTCCTCGCTGATCACCCGCGTCTCGACCGGCTCGCGCCCCGGCGGCATTTCGTCGAGCCGGCTCTGATCCATCTCCCCATGCTGCGCGAGGACGAGCGTGCGCGGGATCGGCGTCGCGGTCATCGCCAGCAGGTGCGGCGTGGTCTTGCCTTTCGCCGACAGCGCCAGCCGCTCGGCAACGCCGAAACGATGCTGCTCGTCCACCACCACCAGCCCCAGATCGCGATAGGTCACCGCCTCCTGGAAGATCGCATGTGTCCCGATCAGCACATCGATCGAGCCGTCCGCCAGCCCCATCAGCACGCCCTCGCGCGCGCGGCCCTTGTCGCGCCCGGTGAGCACCGCAATGTTGATCGGCAGCCCGGCCAGCGTTTCGCGCAAAGTCTCGTAGTGCTGTCGCGCGAGGATCTCGGTCGGCGCCAGCAGCGCGCCCTGCGCCCCCGCCTCCACCGCGATCAGCAGCGCCAGCGCCGCCACCAAAGTCTTGCCAGACCCCACATCTCCTTGCAGCAGCCGCAGCATGGGCGCGTCCTGCGCCAGATCGCCTTCTATTTCGCGAACCGTCCGCGCCTGCGCCCCCGTCAGCGCATATGGTAAGTTCAGCCGATCGCGAAGCCGTCCATCCCCGCGCAGCCCCCGTCCGCGCCGCTTCCGCGTATCCTGCCGCACCAGCGCCAGCGCCAGCTGGTTGGCGAACACCTCGTCATAAGCGATCCTCGCCCGCGCCATCGCATCGGACGGATCGGCGTGGATGCGCGCCAGCGCGTCCTTCCACGCGGGCCAATCTCGCTGCGCCAGCAGGCCCGGCTCGATCCACTCGGGCAACTCGGGCGCACGCTCGATCGCCTGCGCCACCAGCCCCGCTACCCGGCGGGAGGTGATCCCTTCCGACAAGGGATAGATCGCTTCCCGCTCGCGAAACGCGTCCTCGCCGTCGATGACCTCGGGGTGGATGATCTGCAGCTCCTGCCCATACATCTCCAGCTTGCCGGAAATGCGCACGGCTTCGCCAACCGTGTAGAGCTTACGCACCATGCCGCTCGACCGACCGAAATAGACGAGGCTGACATAGTTCCCCAACGCGTCGGTCGCTTGCACCCGCGTCGGCCCGCGTGGGGAGGAGGACACGCGAATGTCGCGGGGGATCAGCGTGATCGCAATCGTCCGGCCGGCGTCCTGGATCATCAGCTCGTCACGCGGCAGGCGATCGATCCACCCGCTCGGCAGGTGAAATGCCACGTCTACGACACGCGCGAGGCCCAACCGGTCGAGCGGCTTGGCGAGCGTCGCCCCCACCCCTTTTAACGCGGTGACTTCGGCGAACAGCGGATTGAGGATATCGGGGCGCATGACTATCTGGTTGCCAGCCCTACCCGTTCGGGCTGAGCCTGTCGAAGCCCGTGCCGCGGAATACATGCTTCGACAAGCTCAGGACGAACGGTGTTCGAATTCGCAGCCGACCGCGCGAAACCGCGGCCGGCCATCTGCCGTTGGAGCCCGCATGGATCAAGACACCCGCCTGAAGCGCACCCGCTTCCGCGCCTGGCACCGCGGCACGCGTGAAGCCGATTTCATGATCGGCGGCTTCTTCGACGCGCATCACGCCGGCTGGAGCGAAGACCAGCTCGCATGGTTCGAGCGGCTGCTGGAGGAGCAGGACGTCGACATCATGGGCTGGGCGATCGGCTCGATCCCCTGCCCGGCCGAGTGGGACGGCGAGATGATGCAGACGATGCGCAAGGTGGATTTCGCCGTAGCGCTACCCGGCACCAGATCCGGGGTGTGAACAAGTCTCCCTCTCCCCGCTAGCGGGGAGAGGGTCGGGGAGAGGGGCAGTTAGAAGCCGCATTTCCCGAACACTGCCCCTCTCCCCTGCCCTCTCCCCACAAGTGGGGAGAGGGAGAAGGACGTAGATGCCCGACCTCCAGACGATCCTCACCGCCACCACGCCCCTCAACCTCGCCGGGGTGCCGAGCGGTTTCCTCCCCAGCCTGCTCGCCGATCTCGCCCGCGCCGCGAAGACCCGCGCGGTCTTCATCGCGCCGGACGAAGCCGCGATGCGCGCCATCGCCGCCACCGCGCATTATTTCGCGCCCGAGATCGAGATCGTCGAATATCCCGCGTGGGATTGCCTCCCCTACGACCGCGCCTCCCCCACGCTGCGCGTCATGGCCGAACGCATCGGCGCGCTCCACAAGCTCCAGGCCAAACCGAATGGGTCCCAGCTCGTCCTCACCACCGTCAACGCCGCCACCCAGCGCACGCTGACCCCGTTCCGCATCCGCCAGCTCGTCGCCAACCTGAAACCCGGCGAGCGGATCGCCCGCGACAAGCTCGCCGCGCTGCTCTCAGCCAACGGCTATGTCCGCACCGACACCGTCCACGACGCCGGCGAATATGCCGTCCGCGGCGGCCTCGTCGACCTGTTCCCCTCGGGCGAGACCCAGGCGCTGCGCCTCGACTTCTTCGGAGACGAGATCGAAAGCGTCCGCACCTTCGACCCCGCCGACCAGCGCACCACCGGCAATATCAAGGGCTTCACCCTCCTCCCCGCCTCCGAGGCGTTGCTGGACGAGGAGAGCATCAAGCGCTTCCGCAGCCGCTATCGCGAGACGTTCGGCGCCACCGCCACCGGCGACCCGCTCTACCAGGCGGTCAGCGAAGGCCGCCGCCTCGCCGGCATGGAGCATTGGCTCCCCTTGTTCGAGGACCGTCTCGAAACCCTGTTCGACCACCTCGGCGACGACGCGCTCATCGTCCGCGACGGCGGCGTGAAGGCGGCCGGCGAATCCCGCTTCGAAGCGGTCGCCGATTATTACGAGAACCGCAAGCGCGCCGAGGCCGCCCAGCCCGGCAGCTACCGCGCACTCCCCGCCAAGACGCTCTACATGCCCCCCAAGGAATGGGAGGAAGCGCTCGCCACCGCGACCGCGCACGTCACCACCCCGTTCCACGAGCCCGAATCCGCCACTGTCATCGACTTCAACGTCGACGGCCCGCGCGATTTCGCCCCCGAACGCGCCGCCAACACCAACGTCTATGAAGCGGTGGTCGACCACCTCAAGGCGCTGCGCAAGGAAGGCCGCACCCCCATCCTCGCCAGCTACTCCCCCGGCGCCCGCGATCGCCTCGCCAACCTCCTCAAGGACCACGGCCTCGCCGGCGCCAAGGCGGTCGAGACCTGGCAAGAGGCGCAGGGCGTCGGCGAGACGCAGACCGCCCTCATCGTCCTCCCCCTCGACCACGGCTTCACCGCCCCCAAGGTCGCCGTCCTCACCGAGCAGGACATGCTCGGCGACCGCCTCGTGCGCCGCGCCAAGCGCCGCAAGTCCGCCGACGCCTTCCTCGCCGAGCTTGCCACCCTCTCGCCGGGCGATCTCGTCGTCCATACCGATCACGGCATCGGCCGCTATGTCGGCCTGACGCAGGTCCCCGTCGCCAAGGCCCCGCACGATTGCGTGCAGCTGGAATATGCCGGCGGCGACAAACTCTACGTCCCCGTCGAGAACCTCGAAGTCCTCAGCCGCTACGGCTCCGGCGAGGAAGGCGCCAGCCTCGATCGCCTCGGCGGCGAGGCATGGCAGCGCCGCAAGTCCAAGATGAAGGAGCGCATCCGCGAGATCGCGGGTGAACTCATCGCCACCGCCGCCCTGCGCGCGCTCCGCCACGGCGAAGTCGCCGAGCCCGATTCCAGCGGCTACCCCAGCTTCGTCGACCGCTTCCCCTATCAGGAAACCGACGATCAGGACCGCGCGATCGAGGAAACGCTCGCCGATCTGTCCGCCGGCAAGCCGATGGACCGGCTCATCGTCGGCGACGTCGGCTTCGGCAAGACCGAGGTCGCGCTGCGCGCCGCTTTCGTCGCGGCGATGGCCGGCATGCAGGTCGCGGTCGTCTGCCCCACCACGCTTCTCGCGCGCCAGCATTACCAGAATTTCATGGCCCGCTTCGAAGGCTTCCCGATCCAGATGGGCCGCCTCTCGCGCCTCGTCACCGCCGCCGAGACCAAGCGCGTCAAGGAAGGCCTCGCCGACGGCACGATCGACGTCGTCATCGGCACCCACGCCCTCCTCGCCAAGAACGTCGACTTCAAGCGCCTCGGCCTCGTCATCGTGGACGAGGAACAGCGCTTCGGCGTCACGCACAAGGAACGCCTCAAGACGCTCCGCGCCGACGTCCACATCCTCACCCTCACCGCCACGCCGATCCCGCGCACGCTGCAGATGGCAATGAGCGGACTGCGCGAACTCTCCGTCATCCAGACGCCCCCGGTCGATCGCCTCGCGGTGCGCACCTATGTCATGCCCTGGGACCCGGTCGTCCTGCGCGAGGCGCTGCTGCGCGAACATTATCGCGGCGGCCAGAGCTTCCTCGTCACCCCGCGCGTCGCCGACCTGCCCGACATCGAGGAATATCTCCGCAAGGAAGTCCCCGAGATCCGCTACGTCATCGCCCACGGCCAGATGGCGGCGAGCGAGGTCGAGGAGCGAATGAGCGCCTTCTACGACAAGAAGTTCGAGGTGCTCGTCTCCACCACGATCATCGAGAGCGGCATCGACATCCCCTCCGCCAACACGATGATCGTCAACCGCGCCGATCGCTTCGGCCTCGCCCAGCTCTACCAGCTGCGCGGCCGCGTCGGCCGATCGAAGACGCGCGCCTATGCCTATATGGTCACTCCCCCTGAGCGGATGATGACCGACGCCGCCGAAAAGCGCCTCAAGGTGCTCAGCGATCTCGACAGCCTCGGCGCCGGCTTCCAGCTGGCGAGCCACGATCTCGACATCCGCGGCGCGGGCAATCTGCTCGGCGACGAACAGTCCGGCCATATCAAGGAGGTGGGCTACGAACTCTACCAGTCGATGCTGGAAGAGGCGATCATGGACGCCAAGGCCGGCGGCCTCGCCAACCGCCCGCGCGACTTCTCGCCGCAGATCACGGTGGATGCGCCGATCCTGATCCCGGAAGAATACGTCCCCGACCTCGACCTGCGCATGGCACTCTACCGCCGCCTCAACGAGCTCGACGAGAAGCGCGAGCTGGAGGCTTTCGCGGCGGAAATGATCGACCGCTTCGGGCCTTTGCCGGAAGCGACCGACAATCTCGTCAAGGTCATTGAGATCAAGATGAACGCCAAGACGGCCTGCGTCGCGAAGATGGACGTCGGCCCCAAGGGCGCGTTGGTCAGCTTCCACGATGATACACCGCCAAACGTCGCTGGCCTGTTGGCCTATGTCGACAAGCTTGGCCCGATTGCGAAGCTGCGCCCTGACTCGAAACTCGCGTTGCAGCGCAACTGGGCCGATCCAGCCGCGCGGCTTCACGGCGCGCTGCAGCTGTCAAAGGGGCTGGCGAAGGCAGCTGGTTGAGTCGCCTGTGCCGCGCGGCACAGGCATCTTCCTTGTCTCCCGTTCCTCTTCTACTGGCGGCCGATGAGGACCGGGACAAACCAATGAGCCATGTGACCGGCACGCGGCGATCCGTCGTGGGTGAACGATGGCCGATATTCTGGGCCGGGTGCGCTGCCATCAGCCTGGGGGTTCTGCTTCACCTGCCGATGCTGGCGATGGCGCACTCGATGGGCAATCATCTGTCGGGAATGCCGATGGACGGTTGGATGTACCTTGGCATGGCGCTGATCGGGGTTGGCGTTCCGGCTGCCCTGTACGGCGCATTGCCCAAGACGCGCCCTGATCCGCGCGCCGGCGCAGACATTGTGTTCGAGGCATCCAATGATACCCCGCTCACCCGCACTCATGCGGCGGTCATTGTCGTCCTTACCCTCGGGCTCGTGATCGACACGATGAAGCCCGCGACGCTCGGCTTCGTGCTGCCCGGTTTGCGGCTGGAATATGGCATGGAGCGATCGACTGCCGCGCTGCTGCCGTTTGTCGCGCTCTGCGGCACCACCGTGGGCTCCTTCCTCTGGGGCTGGCTGGCCGACGTTTACGGCCGGCGGGTCTCGATCCTGCTGTCCACCATCCTCTTCGTATCCACCTCGATCTGCGGCGCGATGCCGTCCTACGAGTGGAACTTGGTGATGTGCTTTCTCATGGGATGCTCGGCCGGTGGCATGCTGCCGGTCGTCTACGCCTTGCTGGCGGAAGTCATGCCGCCCCGGCATCGCAGCTGGGTACTCGTCCTGGTTGGCGGCACCGGCCTCGTCGGCGGCTATCTTGCGGCGAGTGGCGCGGCGCGCCTTCTGGAGCCATCCTATGGCTGGCGAAGCCTCTGGCTGCAGGGTTTCCCGACTGGCCTGCTGCTCCTTGCCATGGCGCGCTGGATTCCGGAATCGCCTCGCTTTCTCCTCGTCCGGGGATTGCAGGAGGAGCTGGCCATGATGACGCGGCGGTTCGGCATCGCCCGGCGCCACCTTCCTGTCGGCGGCTCGCCCGAGCTGGCGCAGCATGGAAACCAGACCAGGCTGACGCTCTCGCTGGTCGTCACCGCCCTTTCATGGAGCTTCGTCAACTTCGGCCTGTTGCTGTGGCTACCCTCCGACCTGCGCGACCGCGGGTTCAGCGCGGAACTTGCCAGCGGCATCATCGCCAGTTCGGCCCTCGTGGCGTTGCCAACCATCCTGCTCGCGGCGCTGCTCTACAGCCGCTGGAGCAGCAAGCGCACGCTGATCGGCACCATTCTCCTGACCTTTATCGGCCTTGCCGGCGCACTCCTGCCCGCGCCGATCCTTTCCGATCCACCAGTGCTGATCGCCGTGATCGCGCTGCTCGTGATCGGCACCAACGGCCTGATCGCCGTGCTGCTTCCTTATGCCGCTGAAAGCTACGCCATGTCGGTACGTGGCCGTGCGACAGGGCTGATCGCGGGGAGCAGCAAATTCGGCGGCGTTGCGGTCCAGCTTGGCGCCTTCACGGGATTGATCGCGACACTCGGCGGCGCCGCCATCGCGCTGATCGTGCCGGTTGGGCTATCGGCCGTCATGGTCGCGCGGGCGGGCCGGGAAACGCATGGCCGCAGCTTGCAGGAGCTGGAAGCCGAAATCTGACGTGGTGCGCCAGGACATCGGCGCCGCGGTGGTCGTCCCATGGTCAATGTCCTCGGACGATCACCGGTTGAGTGCGCGACATCGGTCCTGCCCGTTTCCTTCCCGCTCTCGCCCGGCTATCGCGCGACGAATGACCCACGACATCCACGTTATCGGCGGCGGGCTCGCCGGGAGCGAGGCCGCCTGGCAGCTTGCCGAAGCCGGCCACAAGGTCCGCCTTTCCGAAATGCGCGGCTCGGGTGAGAACACCCCCGCGCACCACACCGACCACCTTGCCGAGCTCGTCTGCTCGAACAGCTTTCGCTCCGACGATCCCGACAGCAACGCGGTCGGCCTGATCCATCAGGAAATGCGCGCGCTCGGCTCGCTGATCCTGCGCGAGGGTGACAAACACAAGGTGCCCGCCGGCTCCGCGCTGGCGGTGGACCGCGACGGCTTCTCCGCCGGCGTCACCGCCGCGCTCGAGGCGCATCCGAACATCACCATCGTGCGCGAACGTATCGACACGCTCCCCGACGGCCCGGCGATCATCGCCACCGGTCCGCTCACCGCGCCCGGCCTGTCCGAGGCGATCGCCGGTGAGACGGGCAAGGACGCCCTCGCCTTCTTCGACGCCATCGCGCCGATCGTCCACCGCGACACGATCGACATGGACAAGGCTTGGTTCCAGTCGCGCTGGAACAAGGGCGACGGCACCGATTACATCAATTGCCCGCTCACCCGCGACCAGTACGACGCTTTCGTCGAGGGACTGCTCGCCGGCGAGAAGAGCGTGCCGCGCGAGTGGGAGAATGTCCCTTATTTCGAAGGCTGCATGCCGATCGAGGTAATGGCGGAGCGCGGGCGCGAGACGTTGCGCTTCGGCCCGATGAAGGGCGTCGGCCTCGACCAGCCCGGCACGGAATCGCCCGAGCATCCGCAAGGTCGCTGGCCTTATGCCTGCGTTCAGCTGCGCCAGGACAACGCCGCCGGCACGCTTTGGAACATCGTCGGCTTTCAGACCAAGTTGAAGCACGCCGAGCAGGTCCGCCTGTTCCGCACCATTCCCGGGTTGGAAAACGCCGAGTTCGCCCGGCTCGGCGGTCTCCACCGCAATACTTTCCTGCGCTCGCCCGAGCTGCTCGATCCCGAGCTGCGGCTGAAGTCGCGCCCGAACGTCCGCTTCGCTGGTCAGATCACGGGCTGCGAAGGCTATGTCGAAAGCGCCGCGATCGGCCTGCTGGCGGGCCGCTTCGCCGCGGCTGAGCTGGCCAACGGGACGATGGCCGCGCCCCCGGTCGAGACGGCGCTTGGCGCGCTCCTCAATCACATCACCGGTGCTGCGGTGGCGGAGACCTATCAGCCGATGAACGTCAATTTCGGCCTCTTCCCGCCGATCGAAGGCCGCACCAGAAAGGCCGATCGCAAGAAGATGTACACCGATCGTGCCCGCGCCGCGCTGGCGGCATGGATGGCTGCCTAATTATCTTCGGTGCCACCTGCCGGACAGGCGCACTTCGGCTTGGCAGAGCGCTTGACGGCGGTGGTGGCGAATTCGGCGCGGTCCATGCTCCCGGACTTATCGCGATCGGCGGTGGCGAACTTGGTGGTTGTCTTCACCGCCCATTCGTCAAAGGTCAGCCGCCCATCGCTGTTCGCGTCCAGTTTCGCATAGGCCTTGCGACGGGACACCAGATATTCCTCGCGCCCGATCCGATCGTCGCGATCCTTGTCGTACCGGTCGAACCGTTTCTCCTCGCGTGTCCGCTCGCTCGCCTCCGGTACGGGAGGATCGCCCGGAGCGTCATCTTGAAGCACGCTTTTCGCGCCCGACGGCGGCGGAGCCGGCGGAAGCACGGGATCGGTCCGCGCCCGGCCGGAAAACAACGTCCAGCCGGCCGCCACCATCAACAATGCCGCAAGTCCGCCGGCCAGATACCGCCACATGCCCCGCTCTCCCCCGGCGGCCATGCTAGCGGCTTCATCCGCATCGGCAAGCCTAGCGGCCGCTCAGCCGGTGCCAGGCAAGGCGTAGCACCCGGCCCGGCGCACCCACCGGCCGCTCGCCGGCCAGATCGGCCGCGGCGACATGGACCAGCGCGCCGATGAACCGCCCCGCCGGGCTCCATCGCTGCGCCGATGCTTGCTGGACAAGCGGCCCCGCCAGCGCCGCCGCGCGCGCGGAAAGATCCGTATCGACCGTCAGCCGCGACAGATCGGCGAGCGCCCAGCCGACGCCGGCCGCAGTGGCATTGTCCGCCGCGCCGGCAAGCCGTGCCGCCTCGATGAACAGCGTGCCGCGCTCCTCGCCGAACGCGATCAGCGCCTCCTCATCCGGCGTTTGCAGCAAGCGCTCCCATCCGATCTCCATCCGGGCCAGCGCTGCGCCATCCACCCTCGCCGCCGCCAGCGTGCGCAGGATCGGCTGTGCCGGCGGCTTGCTTTGCCCCAGCGCCGACAGCGCCTCATGCCACCAAGTCAGCCGCAACTGCGCGACCATTGCATCCCGCGTCCCGATAGCCAGCTTGGCCAAGGTGGCGTCCAGCGCGAACAATGCGCCGATCGCGGGCCGAACCGCCATCGGCGCATAGCTCAGCGCCAACGCGCGCTCCGGATGGCCGGCAGCAGGGTCGATCCCGAAGGTATCTGTGTCGTTAACCATGTCGTTTGATGCGGGTTTAGCGGCTGAGCGCCTAGAGCGGCTCCGGGACAATTAGCTTCAACTGGGGCGAAATGCGAGTGGGACGCAAGTTTACTGGGCGACTGCCCAGCCTATTGTGGCGCGACAAACGCGGGGCGGCCTTGCCAATCCTGGCCGCCTTTACCATTCCGGCGATCGGCGCGATCGGCAGCGGCATCGACGCCGCCCGCATCTACATGACGAAAAGCCAGTTGCAGGCCGGCGTCGATGCGGCGGCGCTGGCGGGTGCGCGTGCCTTTGCCGTGACGGACACGAGCGCCAAGGGCCGATCGAAACAGGTCGAGGCCTATTTCTTCGGCAATTTTCCGCTCGGCTACATGCATTCTCAGAACCTGCAGGTCACGCCGACCTTCACGACTGACAAAGGCATCAACATCACGACGGTGGAAGCAACCGCCGACCTGCCGTTGACCTTCATGAGCGTGCTGGGTTTCGACAAGCAACCCGTGCGGGCGGTGGCGCGCGCGGAACTTCAGCCACGTCCGCTGGAAGTGATGGTCGTGCTCGACAACACCGGGTCCATGAAGGACAACCTTCCAAGAGGCGCGAACGGCGTGGTGAAGACCCGCATGACTGCGACGAAGGATGCTGCCAAGAGCTTCGTCGAAATCCTTTATCAAGGTGCCGAGACCCGAAAGGAGCTCGCGCTTGGCTTTGTGATGTATGACATCACGGTGAACGTCGGTCACTTGCTGACCAAGTGGCGGTCCTCGTCCGTACGCACGCTGCCCGGCTTCAACGACAGCTACATGCAGTCTTTCGGAAGCTGGCCCAGCAACCCAATGGCCTGGAAGGGCTGCGTTCTTGCTGATGACAGTGTGAAGGACATCAACACCAACTACTCCACGCCCGAAACGGGCGCATGGGACGTTGTTCGTTCACTCCCGGGTGAAAACAATCACCCGCCGGTCACACCCTATTTCATCCCGCCCTTCTGGGTGCCGAAGATGCAGGCCGGAAATGTCACCGCAGACAAGACCGGCGATCCGACACATGAGTATTATCAGGTCGCCAATGTGGAACCTGGTTTCAACCTGTACAAGATCACCGACATGGACGCGAGCGTGATCAATTACGCGTTCAACAACATTCCGGCCCTGTCTTCTTCGCCATACCGGCGATGGATGTATCACTATTATCTCGGCCTCAACGACACGGCGTCTAACAATGCCAATGACGTGATCACGCTGAAGGGTGGCGGCTTCTACGATCCCAAGGTCTATTCCTGGAACTTCACCACTCAAAGCGGCACGCCGTTCGAGGTTCACTATGACCGTATTCCGAACTTCGGGGCATGGAAACCTGCTACCGCCTACACGATCAACCCGAAGGGCGGCAGCACGAACAATGGTTCTCAGAACAAGACGGAACCGCCAAGCCCTAATTGGCAATGCCCGGAGGAGGCCGAGCCGATCGCATACGGCAAGTCGAAATCCTATTGGGTAGACACGGTGATCGGCCAGAAGAATGGCGCGATTTATCCGGCGAATGGCACATTGCACCATGCGGGCCTGCTGTGGGGCTATCGCCTCCTGGTGCGCGACGACGTGTTCACGCGCAGCAACCCGACCAACGAGGAGGCGAAGCGCGCGCTGGTGTTCATGACCGATGGTGAAACGGCGCTCGGCGCGTCGCAAAACGGCTTCACCGATCGTACATTCACCTTCTACGGAAACTATGCCGACGCGCCGATCAGCGCCAGTGCAGGCGGTCTGACGACGCAGTCCGAACGACGCTTCTCCAAGACGTGCGCGTCGCTTCAGGCGGAGACCAACGCGCCCAAGGTGTACATCATCGCGCTGACGACCACCAACGCCAACACTCTCGCCATGTTCGAGCGGTGCGCACCGGGCCGCGTCTATCGAACATCCGATACGGCGTCGCTCAAGTCCGCATTTGACGACATCGCCACCGAACTCGTCGACCTGCACCTCACAAAATGAAGACGATGATATCAGCCCTTCGTCGCGACCGGCGCGGCGTGACCGTGGTCGAATTCGCACTCATATCGCCGGTGATGCTGGCGATGATCTGCGGCACGCTTGAAGTCGGACACATGATGTTCGCCCGCGCGGCGCTGGAAGGCGCTGTCGTGGAGGCTGCGCGCGCCGCGACGGCGACGCTGGAAAGCAGCGAGGACGCGCGCGAAACGGTGACCCGTGCCAGCATCATCAATGCCATGAGCGGCTTCCCCACGGCGCCCAACCGGACGGTGACGATCACCACCAAGGTGTTTCACGATTTCTCGTCCGCAACGCCCGAGAACTTCACCGACGCGAACCGCAATGGCGTGTACGACGTTGGGGAGGATTACATCGACCGTAACCGTAACGGCGTCTGGGATCCGGCAGTGCAGATCCCCGGCAAGCTTGGCGGACCAGGCGATGTCGTGTCCTACACCGCCGTTTTCCCCAAAAGAATGCTGTTCGGCGGGCTGACGTCGTGGATCGGCATTCCCAACGAGACAACACTCACCGCGACCACCGTGGTGCGCAACGAAGCCGTTGTGAGGAAGGCGGCGTGAAGCTCTGTTCCTTCAGGTCCTTGATCGCCGACAAATCCGGCGTGGCAATGCTCGAATTCGCCTTGTTTGCCCCGCTTCTGCTGGCGGTGATCATGAGCGGCTTTGAACTTGGCAATTACGCCATGGCGCACAATCGCGTGCAGCGGCTTGCGGCAATGACCGCCGACCTTGTCGCGCAGAGCGGCACGGGAAGCGTTGGCGCGACCGAGGGGCAGATCTACGACCTGTTCAGCGCGATCGAGCTGACGGCGCAGCCATTCGATCTGGCCGATCACGGCCGCGTCATCATCACCGCGGTGAAGGGGACCGACAACGACAATAATGGCGATGTCGAGAATCGCATCCTGTGGCAGCGCTTCGATGGCGCCTATACAACAGCGGCGCCGACGCTCGGCTGCAACCTGACCACCGCTTTGGCGACACTGCCGAACAGCCGCATGCTGCCGCTGGATGAGATCCTCTTCCACGTGCAGGTGACATACAATTACCAGCCGCTGCTCAGCAGCTATCCCATGCAATGGCTGCGGCTAGAAGAAAGCTTCACCCGGACAGCGATGTTCCGTGCGCGTAACAAGGATTTCCAAAGCCCGACGCCGAGCAGCCGCTTTCCCCCCAAGAAGAACTGCAACACGGCAACCGGCTTGTAGCCCGGCCCGTCCCTCTCTCACGGCGATGGCGAGGTGCTTTGCCCCTCTCTGCCTAACGCCCCTTCAACAACCTTCCCGTCAGGCGAGGAGGTTGGCAGCGCGCGGCCGTGACCATTAACCACGTTACCTTACAATAGCTTAGGGCATTACCGGGCAAGGCGTCGCGGTTAAGCGATTATGTCTGTGCTAGGCTTGAAGCGAGAAGAGAAAGACGGGGCTGCGCAGTTCCTCGCACGTCTGCGCCGCGATGTTCGGGGTAACACGCTGGCGATCATGGCGGCAGCGATGATCCCTCTGCTCGCGCTGATCGGATCGGGCGTCGACATGACGCGCGCCTATATGGCGCAGAACCGCCTTCGTCAGGCGTGCGACGCCGGCGCGCTGGCGGGACGTCGACTGCTGACGGGCACGACCGTCACCACGGCGCTGCGTACGGAAACGCTGAAATACTTTGATTTCAATTTTCCGCGTTCGCCGGTCCCCTTCTTCGAAGCCGCCAACTTCGAACCGGCCATCACCATTCCGCAGCAGGGAACCCTCCGGGTGACGGCGGCCACCAGCATCCCGACGACGATCATGAAGATGTTCGGCTTCAACACGCTCGGCATCTCGGCGACCTGTTCTGCAACCCAGGACTTTGTCGGCACGGACATCATGCTTGTTCTGGACATGTCGGGGTCGATGAATTGCGCTCCGGGCGTTTCCGGCAACTGCAACGAGGTTGAAGCGTCCAATTCGAAAATGAGCGCACTGCGCTCCGCAGCAACCTCTCTTTACGAGACCCTCAAGTCCGCTCAGGATCAGTTACATTCCAATAACCTGAGGCTGCGCTACGGGTTTGTCCCCTACAACGCCACGATCAATGTCGGGCGCCTGGTATATGCCAAGAACCCGACATACATCCGGAGCGGTAACTACCTTTACAACACCCGGGTTACTCCGACACAAACAAATACGTCGACTGAACAGCGTTACACGAGCAAGTCGAGTTGCGACGCGGCGAATGGCTCTTACCAGGCGATCATCGGAAATTTGCTCGGTATCTGCACGATCACGACGACGACAACCACAAATGGCAGCCCGACGTGGGGCAAGTTTCCGATCGACATATCGCAATATGTCACCGGATCTTCCGTGAGCACGCCAACGGCTCCAGGAACACGATCCAGTTGGGCGGGCTGCATCGAAGAGAGAATTACCAACAATGTCCTGATCAATGGCGGCAGCAGCACCAGCGCGCCGAGCGACGCATGGGACCTCGACATCAATCGCATCCCGAACTCTGACGAAAGTCGCTGGGCGCCGTGGTGGCCGGAAGTCGTGTACAGGGTGAACGAGAACTCCCAGGCAACAGAAACCCGCTACTGCGCCAGTCAGGCGTCTCGCCTGCGGGAATATTACAACGACAAGGCATCCTTCACGAGCTACCTCAACTCGCTCGATCCTCAAGGATCTACCTATCACGACATTGGAATGATCTGGGGCGCCCGCTTCATTTCGCCCTACGGGATCTTCGCTTCCTCGACACCGGAAACGAACAATCCCAACGATCCGGACAACCCGGTGAAGTTGCGCGGCTTCAACGTGCGCAAGTACATCATCTTCATGACGGATGGCGACCTGTCGCCCAATATGAACGAGTACACCACCTATGGCGTGGAAAGCCTGGACAAGCGTGTTCTTGGCACCGCCAGCGGCAGCACCGCTCAACTCAACCGCCATCTTCAGCGCTTCCGTATGGCGTGCAACGCGGCCAAGAGCCAGAATACCGAAGTCTGGGTGATCGCATTCGCGACCACGCTTACGGACGACATGCGGAAGTGTGCGTCTGATGACAGCAAGGCGGCGGGTATCTCGTCTTCTGCCGATCTGATCGCCAAATTCCAGGAAATCGGATCCAAGATCGGATCGCTGAGGCTCAGCCAATGATACAAGCGCTTCGGTCCGATCGCCGCGGCGCTACGATCGTCGAATTCGCGCTCATCATCCCGGTAATCTGCATGATCCTGGCTGCTGGCATTGAGATCGGCTATCGAGCGTACCTCACCGCGATCGTTCAAGGCGCATTGCTGGAGGCGTCACGTCTCGCGACGGTCGGCGACCAATCCGGCGAGACCATCGACAACGTGATCAAGGAACGTGTCGCGATGCTCTCCGACGCGAGCAACGTCAAAAGCATCCAGAAGGAAAGCTTCTTCAACTTCTCCAACGTCGGAAAGCCGGAAAAGATCACGTCGGATACGGATCCAGTCGGCAGATATAATGTCGGGGATTGCTATGAAGACGCCAACAACAATGGCGTGTACGATCTCGAATACAATACTGGCATCGGTACGGCGGACGACATCGTTCGCTATACGGTGACGGTGGAATATCCTAATATCATGCCGGTGAACAAGATACTCGGCTGGGGGTCGGCGCAGAAGATCGTGGCTTCCACTGTTCTGCGGAACCAGCCGTTTACGTCGCGCGCGCAGCCCACGATCCGGTGCAACTGATGCCACATCTGCTTCGCCGCCTCCATCGCGACCAGCGAGGGCTGGCGTTGCTGGAGTTCGCCTTCACGCTGCCGATCGTACTGACCATTGCCCTTTATGGCGTGGAGATCGCCAATTATGGCATCTCCATCCTGCGCGTGCATCAGATCGCGGCCACCGCTGCCGATAATGCAGCACGCGTTCGTGAATCGATCAGTGAGGCAGACGTCAACGAAGTGCTGCTCGGCGGCAAGATCGTGGGCGAAGCGATGAACTTCGCCACCCGAGGCCGGATCGTTCTGAGCGATGTCATGCCCAACGGGAAGACGGGGTCGCTCGCTGGACAGACCATCCTTTGGCAGCGCTGTAGCGGAACGCTCAACCGAACTGAATCGCAGCCGCAATATGGCACGCAGGGGAAAGGTGCCAATGATGCTTCGCTTCCGGCCATGGGCGCCACCGGGCGTCAGATCGCCGCATCGGCCGGTTCCGCGATGATCTTCGCCGAAGTCACCTATGTGTACGAACCGATTTTTTCGACCGTCGTCCTCGGCACGCCGGTGATCCGGTCGGAAGCGTCGTTCACCGTTCGCGAACGCGCCTCCGAAACGCTGAATGCCGCAACGGGAAGCACGCCAAGCGTCTGCACCCGTTACGATCTCTGAGCATCGAGCGCGCTCCGCCCGCCCTCCAAATGAGCGGGCGGAGCCTGCACTTACCCCTTGTAGGTCACCTTCTTCACCGCCTCGACGATCTTGTCGGACGAGATCAGCGCCAGCTTCTCGAGGTTCGCGGCATAAGGCAGCGGCACGTCCTCGTTGCACACGCGCACGACCGGGGCGTCGAGATCGTCGAAGCCCTCTTCCATGCAAATCGCGATGATCTCGCTGGCGATCGAGCAGGTCGGCCAGCCTTCTTCGGCCACGACCATGCGGTTGGTTTTGGCTAGGCTCTTGAGCACCGTTTCCTTGTCGAGCGGGCGCAGCGTGCGCAGGTCGATCACCTCCGCCTCGACGCCTTCTTCGGCCAGCTTGTCGGCGGCTTCCAGCGCCAGGCCCACGCCGATCGAATAGCTGACGATTGTCACGTCCTTGCCCTCGCGCATGATGCGCGCCTTGCCGATCGGCAGGACCCAATCGTCCAGCTTCGGCACCTCGAATGAGCGGCCGTAGAGCAGCTCGTTCTCGAGGAACACGACCGGGTCGGTGGAGCGGATCGCGGCCTTCAGCAGGCCCTTGGCATCCGCCGCGTCATAGGGCGCGATCACGATCAGGCCCGGCACGCTGGCATACCACGGGCCATAGTTCTGCGAATGCTGCGCGCCGACGCGGCTCGCGGCGCCGTTCGGGCCGCGGAACACGATCGGGCAGCGCATCTGGCCGCCGGACATATAGTTCGTCTTCGCGGCCGAGTTCACGATGTGATCGATCGCCTGCATCGCGAAGTTGAACGTCATGAACTCGACAATGGGCTTGAGCCCGCCCATCGCCGCGCCCGTGCCGACACCGGCAAAGCCATATTCGGTGATCGGCGTGTCGATGACCCGGCGGTCGCCGAATTCATCGAGCAGGCCCTGCGTGACCTTGTACGCGCCCTGATATTGCGCGACTTCCTCACCCATCACGAACACGCGCTCGTCCGCGCGCATTTCCTCGGCCATCGCATCGCGCAGCGCCTCGCGAACGGTCGTCTTGACCATCTCGGTGCCCGCGGGGATCGCCGGATCGGCAACCTCCGCGTCGTGCTTCGCGGCCTCGAACATCTGGCGCGCGCCGGTTTCCACCTTTTCCTGCGCCGGATGAGCCGAATCTTCGACGCCATCGTCCTTCTTGGCGTCGGCCTTTGCCTTGGGCTCGGGCTCGTCGTCCTTGGTCTCGGCCGGCGCCTTGTCGGCGTTACCGGCTTCTTGGCCCTCACCCTGCAGCTGCATGATGACGGTGCCGACCTTCACATTGTCGGTGCCCTCGGCGACCAGGATCTTGCCCACCGTGCCCTCGTCGACCGCTTCGAACTCCATCGTTGCCTTGTCGGTCTCGATCTCGGCCATGATGTCGCCGGACTTCACCGTGTCGCCTTCCTTGACGAGCCACTTGGCGAGCGTGCCCTCCTCCATGGTGGGGGAGAGCGCCGGCATCTTGATGTCGATCGCCATCTCAATACTTCTCCACCAGCACGTCGGTATACAGTTCCTTGGGATCGGGTTCGGGGGTGCTCTCGGCGAAGTCCGCGGATTCGTTCACGACCTTGCGGATCTCGCTCTCGATTGCCTTCAGCTCGTCTTCCTTGACGCCCTTGGCATCGAGCAGCTTCTTCACATGCTCGATCGGATCGGACTTGTCGCGCACCGCCTGCACTTCCTCACGGCTGCGATATTTGGCCGGATCGGACATCGAGTGGCCGCGGTAGCGATAGGTCTTCATCTCCAGGATGATCGGCCCCTTGCCGGCGCGCACCCATTCGAGCGCCGCCTCGGCCGCACCACGCGCCGCCAGCACGTCCATGCCGTCAACCTGGATGCCGGGAATGCGGAAGCTCTCGCCGCGGCGATACAGCTGATCCTCGGCAGAAGCGCGATTCACGCTCGTGCCCATGGCATATTGATTGTTCTCGATGACGAAGATGACGGGCAGCTTCCAAAGCTCCGCCATGTTGAAGCTTTCGTACACCTGGCCCTGGTTGGCCGCGCCGTCGCCGAAATAGGCCAGGCACACGCCGCCATCATTGTTGTACTTGTGCGCAAAGCCAAGTCCGGCGCCCAGTGACACCTGGGCACCGACGATGCCGTGCCCGCCGTAGAACTTATGCTCCACGCTGAACATGTGCATGGAGCCGCCCTTGCCCTTGGAGATGCCGGCCTGACGGCCGGTCAGCTCCGCCATCACGTCCTTGGGCGGGATGCCGCACAACAGCATGTGGCCATGGTCGCGATAGCCGGTGATCACGCTGTCCTTTTCGGTCAGCGCGGACTGCAACCCGACGGCCACGGCTTCCTGGCCGATGTACAAGTGGCAGAAGCCGCCGATCAGGCCCAGGCCATAAAGCTGGCCCGCCTTCTCTTCGAAGCGGCGGATAAGGAGCATGTCCTTGTAGAATTGCAGCAGTTCGTCCTTGGACGCCTCATAAGGCTGCGGCTCGTTGGGACGTTCACGATTGGGTACGGGCGGTTCGGCGCTCTTGGCGCGGGCTGTTCTTGCCACGGGGCTGGACCTCGCAGGTTCCTAGGGGAAAGGGAGAATGCGGCCTATAGGCCCCAACCCGAGCCGCGCGCAACGCTGTGGCATTGCCCGTTGTGTCGGTAAGGAGCGCGACCTAAGTCCGCAGCCGCATGTCAGCCGCCATTCACCCGCTCCGCATCGCCAATTACCGCAGCTACTGGCTGGCCCGCCTCGCCAGCACGATTGCGCAATCGGCGCTCGCCATCGTCCTCGGCTGGCAGGTGTACAGCATGGCGCGCGAGACGATGGACATACGCGACGCCGCGTTCCTCCTCGGCATGATCGGCCTGGCGCAGTTCGTTCCGCTTTTCCTCCTGACGCCGATCGTCGGGTTGATCGCGGATTCGGTCGACCGCCGCTGGATCGTGCGCGGCACCACCACCCTGCTCGCCGCAAATGTGATGCTGCTCGGCCTGGCGACTTGGGAAGGCTGGATCAGCCTGCCGGTGCTGTTCGGTGCCGCGGTCCTCGTCGGCGTCGCGCGAGCGTTCGCCGGCCCGGCCTATGGCGCGCTGGCGCCAAACCTCGTCCCGCGGGAAAGCCTGCCCACCGCCATAGCGCTCGGCTCCATTGCCATGCAGGTCGGCTTCATCGCCGGCCCCAGCGTCGGCGGCCTCCTGTTCGCTATCGGGCCGATCACCGCTTACGCCGGCATGGCGACGATGTTCCTCCTGGCCTTGGTCATGTTGCTGACGATCCGCCGCGTGCCACAGCCGGCGGCGCAGAAGGACCGTCGACCGCTGGCGCGGATTATTGACGGCTTTTCCTATGTGAAGCGCAACCGGCTGGTGCAGGCGGCAATAACGCTGGATCTGTTCGCCGTGCTGCTCGCCGGTTCCACGGCGCTGCTGCCGATCTATGCGCGCGACATCCTTCATGTCGGCCCGACCGGCCTTGGCCTGCTCGCCGCCGGCATGGGGATCGGCGCGTCGCTCACCGGCATCTTTCTATCTTTCCGCCCGATGAAAACGGACGTCGGCCGCAAGATGCTGATCGCGGTTGTGATCTTCGGCCTCGCCATCCTGACGTTCGGCATATCCACCAGCTTCGCGCTCAGCCTCGCCGCGCTGATCGTCGCGGGGAGCGCGGACATGGTGTCGATGTACGTGCGCGGCTCGCTGATCCAGCTTCACACCCCCGATGAGATGCGCGGCCGCGTCAGCGCCGTTAGCCAGCTCACCATTTCCGCCTCGAACGAACTGGGCGAGGCGGAAAGCGGCCTCATGGCGTCGCTTCTTGGGCCGGTCGGCGCCGTGGTGGTCGGGGGCGTCGGCGCGATCGGCATCACGCTCCTCTGGTCGCGGTTGTTTCCGGAACTGAAGCAGGCCAAGACCTTTGATCCGCCCGAGGAACCGCTCTCGGTCATCCCGCCCGAAACACAGCATGGAGTATCTCAGCCATGAAGGCGAACACGATCCTCGACACGATCGGCAACACCCCGCACATCCGGATGCAGCGGCTGTTTCCGGGATCCGAAGTCTGGATCAAGTCGGAGCGGTCGAACCCCGGCGGCTCGATCAAGGACCGGATCGCGCTCGCCATGATCGAGGCGGCAGAGGCCTCCGGCGACCTGAAGGCGGGCGGCACGATCATCGAGCCGACAAGCGGCAACACCGGCATCGGCCTAGCGATGGTGGCCGCGGTGAAGGGATACAAGCTCGTCCTCGTCATGCCCGAAAGCATGTCGCTGGAGCGCCGTCGCCTGATGCTCGCTTATGGCGCCACCTTTGATCTGACGCCGCGCGAAAAGGGGATGAAGGGCGCCATCGAGCGCGCGCTTGAGCTGGTCGAGACCACGCCCGGTGCCTGGATGCCGCAGCAGTTCGAAAATCCCGCCAACATCGACGTTCACGTGAAGACCACGTCGCAGGAGATCCTGAACGACTTCCGCGATTCGCCGATCGACGTGCTGATCACCGGCGTCGGCACCGGCGGCCACATCACGGGCGTTGCCGAAACGCTGAAGAAGGAATGGCCGAACCTGAAGGTCTTCGCCGTCGAGCCGGCGGCATCCCCCGTCATCGGTGGCGGCCAGCCCGGCCCGCACCCGATCCAGGGCATCGGCGCTGGCTTCATCCCCGCGAACCTCCACACCCAGGCGCTGGACGGCGTGATCGAGGTGGACGCGAACGTCGCCAAGGACATGGCGCGCCGCGCGGCCAGTGAAGAAGGCATGCTGGTCGGCATTTCATCCGGCGCGACGCTGGCGGCAATCCTGCAGAAGCTGCCCGACCTTCCCGATGGCGCACGCGTGCTGGGCTTCAACTATGACACCGGCGAGCGGTATCTGTCGGTGCCCGAGTTCCTGCCGGAGGCGTAAGCCGCCGCGCGACGGAAGATCTATTCGGGGAACAGCCGGCCGGGAGATCCCTCTCGCCGGCTGTTCCGCCGATGCCGCAGCCAGGGACACGCTTGGTGCCGCGTGCCAGCTTCGCCGCGCCGGCAAATTAGGTTAAGCGCCCCCGCGTGCCGACCGTTCGACCGCTTCACCTGATCCTTGCCCTGATCGCGCTCATCGCGATCGCCTTGCCGCTGATCGTCACCCATCTGGTGCCGCAGCCGATCGTGGAGGTCGGCCGGCCGATCATCGTGCGCCAGCCGCGCGTCCTGCCCCGGGCCGCACCGCCGC
>NZ_LSKH01000329.1:0-4754 GCF_001557395.1 Sphingomonas sp. CCH5-D11
GCTTGATCCCCCGCTCCCCCGCCCCGATATGCGCCGGCGATGAACGACAATCTTACCCCCAAGGCGATCGTCGCCGCTCTCGACGCTCACATCATCGGACAAAAGGAAGCCAAGCGCGCCGTCGCGGTCGCGCTGCGCAATCGCTGGCGCCGGCAGAAGCTCAGCCCAGAGCTGCGCGACGAGGTAACGCCCAAGAACATCCTGATGATCGGCCCCACCGGCTGCGGCAAGACTGAGATCAGCCGCCGCCTCGCCAAGCTCGCCGACGCGCCGTTCGTGAAGGTGGAAGCGACCAAGTTCACCGAGGTCGGCTATGTCGGCCGCGACGTGGAGCAGATCGCGCGCGATCTCGTGGAAGAAGCGGTGCGGCTGGAGAAGGAACGCCGCCGCAATGCGGTGAAGGACAAGGCCGAGGAAGCGGCCATGAACCGATTGCTCGACGCGCTGGTCGGCAAGGATTCGAGCGCCGCGACGCGCGAAAGCTTCCGCCAGCGGTTCCGCGACGGGCATCTCGACCAGACCGAGATCGAGCTTGAGCTTCAGGCCGCGCCGCAGATGCCGTTCGAGATGCCGGGCGGCGGGCAGGTCGGCATGATCAATCTGGGCGAGATGTTCGGCAAGCTGGGCGGCGGGCAGACCAAGCGGCGCAAGTTGCTGGTGCCGGCGGCATGGGAAAAGCTGGTCGAAGAGGAGGCCGACAAGCGGCTCGACCAGGATGAGGTAAGCCGCGTGGCACTGGCCGATGCGGAGGCGAACGGCATCGTCTTCCTCGACGAGATCGACAAGATCGCGGTGAGCGACGTGCGCGGCGGTTCGGTGAGCCGTGAGGGCGTGCAGCGCGATCTGCTGCCGCTGATCGAGGGCACTACCGTCTCAACTAAGTGTGGCCCGATGAAGACGGACCATATCCTGTTCATCGCGTCGGGCGCCTTCCATGTGGCGAAGCCGAGCGATCTCTTGCCCGAGCTGCAGGGCCGCCTTCCCATCCGCGTGGAACTGAAGGGGCTGACCGAGGATGATTTCGTCGCGATCCTGTCCGACACCAAGGCGTCGCTGCCGGCACAGTATAAGGCGCTGATCGGGACGGAGGGTGTCGAGGTCAACTTCACCGAGGATGGCATCCGGGCAGTGGCGCGGATCGCGGCCGAGGTGAACGGCGAGATCGAGAATATCGGCGCGCGGCGGTTGCAGACCGTGATGGAGAAGCTGCTGGAGGAAGTGAGCTTCGACGCGGAGGACCGTGGTGGCAGCTCCATGACCGTCGATGCCGCCTATGTCGAACAGCAGCTCGCCAGCGTGGCGCGCAATACGGATCTCAGCCGCTTCGTCCTGTAAAGGACAACGGGCGGCCCGTCATCGGGGCCGCCCGTCGGTTGGATCAGGTGTGGATCAATAAGGCTCGACCGTCACGCTGGGGCGGCGGGTGACGGTGACACCGCGTTCCGCCATTTCCTTGTCGAAGTCATGCCGCGCGTCGGCCACTTCGCGGCGATACTCGGACCAGGCATCGACACGATCTGCCTTGTCATTCGCGCGGGCAAGATCGCTGCGCAACTCCCGACGTGCCTCGCTCAAGTCAGTCTTGTAGTCGAGATAGTGGGAATTTGAATCGTTATAAACGCCATGACGCACATCGGCCTGTGCGGCCGTAGCAAAAGCGGTGCCGGCAACTGCCAGCGCAATCATAATCTTCATGTGCCATACTCCGGCTTCTGAAAGACTGGATCGCTAGAACGGCTTACCTGCGGATTACGTTCCCGATGCTTTCGGGCCGCACGCGAATGCTTGTTTCCACTGGCTTTGTTGTTCACCGCGGGGACGTCAGATTCCCAGATCCTCGCGCATCAGTGCAGCATAGCGTTTCGCGTGGTGATCGGTCGCGCCGAACTGCTGCTCAATGGCGGTGGCGCGGCGGAAATAATGGCCGACCGCCAGCTCGTCCGTCATGCCCATGCCGCCGTGCAGCTGCACCGCATTCTGCCCAACGAAGCGCACCGCATCGGCCACCGTCGCCTTTGCCGCCGCGACCGCGCGGGTGCGCTGCTCGGCGGGCCCCTCGACGTGGAGCGCGGCGAGGTAGGCGGCGGAGGTCGCCTGCTCGACGGCGATATACATGTCCACCATGCGGTGCTGCAGCGCCTGAAAGCTGGCGAGCGGCTGGCCGAACTGCTTGCGCTCCTTGGTGTAAGCGACCGTGTCGCCGAGCAGCTTGCGGGTGAGCCCGGCCGCCTCGGCGCACAGGGCAGCGATCCCCTCGTCCCGCGCCTGTTCCAGCAGCGGCAGCGCGCCGCCTTCGTCACCCAGCAAGGCATCCGCCGGCAGGGTGACGCCGGCGAGCGTCAGGTCGGACGCGGGCAGGCCATCGATCAGGGCATAATCATGGCGTGACAGGCCCGCAGCATCGGCCGGCACGAGGAAGAGGGATATGCCGCGCACGTCGCGCGTGTCTCCGGAGGTGCGGGCGGTGACGAGCAGCCAGTCGGCACCCGGCGCGCCGGCCACGACGACCTTTTCGCCATCCAGCGTCCAGCCATTGCCGCTCCGCCGCGCACTTGTCTTCACCGCCTCCAGCGCCTGGCGGCTGTCCGCCTCACCAGCAGCCAGCACGGCGCGGACGCTGCCATCGGCGAGCTGCGGGAGAAGCGCGGCGGCGCGCTCCCCACCGGTCCGCTTCAGGAGGCCGGCGGCGATCACCGCGGTTTCGATATAAGGAATGGGGGCAAGCGCCTCGCCAAGCGCGTCCGCCACCACCATGGTTTCGACCGCGCCGCCGCCCAGACCACCAGCCTCGGCCGGCAGGGTTGCGCCCAGCACGCCCAGGTCGCGGCCAAGAACGCGCCACAGGGCGTCGGCGTCGCGCGACTTATGGGGATCGAACGCAAAGCTTTGCGCCAGATACCGCGTGAGCGTGTCGCGCAGCATCACCTGCTCGTCGCTGAGCGAAAGATCCATGGCCCTCTCCCGTCCTTTTCTTGGAACACGCTATGAATTGGCGCGGGAGCGGACGCAAGGCTCAGTCGGCGGCGACGGGCCCGGCGCCATGGGCAGAGGGGCGGCGGCACAGCCACACGATGATCAGCAGCGCGCCGCTGAGATAGGCGGACAGGCGGAACAGATCGGTGGAGGCGAGGAGATAGGCCTGACCCACCATCTGGCGGGTGATGACGGCCGCCGCCTGGGTGGCGTTCAGCCCCAGGTTGGCCAGCCCCTCGCTCGCCATCTGATAGGGGACGTTGTTCCCGATCGCCTCCGACAAGCGGCCCTGGTGCAGCGCCTCCCGGCGGTCCCAGGCGGTGGTGATCATCGATGCGGCAAAGGCGCCGGCGACGATGCGGGTGAAGTTGGACAGGCCGGTCGCCGACGGCAGCCGCTCGGGCGGGATGCGATCGAGCGAGATGGTCAGCATTGACAGGAAGAAGGTCGACATGGCGACGCCCTGCACCAGCAGCGGAAAGACGAAATCCCAGAAGCCGGCGTATGTGGTGTAGCCCGACCGCAGCCAATAGCTGATCGCAAAGGCGACAAAGGCGATGCTGGCGAGGATGCGCGCGTCGATCTTGCCCGACAGCCGCGCGCTCAAGGGGGTGAGCAGCACCGCCACCACCCCGCTGGGCGCGGCGACGAGGCCGGCCCAGGTGGCGGTATAGCCAAGCTGCGTCTGGAGCCACAGAGGCAGCAGCAGGATGTTGGCGAAGAACACCGCATAGCCAAGGCAGAAGGCGATGTTGCCGATCGCGAAATTGCGGCTGGCGAACAGCGACAGGTCAACGATCGGGTTGGCGTCGGTCAGCTCCCAGATCAGCCAGGCGACGAAGCCGACGCCGGCGATCACCGTCAGCACCACGATCATCGGATCGTTGAACCAGTCGGCATTCTTGCCGAGATCGAGCATCACCTGCAGGCAGCCGACCCACAGTACCAGCAGCGCGAGGCCGATTGTGTCGATCGGCACCTTGGCAGTTGGCGTCTCCCGATCCTTCAGGTTCGACCAGCAGATCGCGATGGTGAAGATGCCGAAGGGCACGTTGATCAGGAAGATCCAGCTCCAATGATAGTTATCGGAGATGTAACCGCCGAGGATCGGCCCCATGATCGGCGCGACCAACGTCGTCATCGACCAGATGCCGAGCGCGGTGGCGCGCTTTTCCGGCGGGAAGACGGAGATCAGCAATGCCTGGCTGCCCGGCATCATCGGGCCGGACACCGCGCCCTGAAGCACGCGGAAGATGATGAGCGAGGGCAGGCTCCAGGCAATGCCGCACAGGAAGGAGGCGAGCGTGAACAGCGCCAGCGAGGTGCAGAAGGTGCGCACCACACCGAACCGGCGCATCAGCCATCCGGTCAGCGGCACCGATATACCGTTGGCGACCGCAAAGGCGGTGACGATCCAGGTCGAATTGTCCGAGCTGACACCCAGATTGCCGGCGATGGTGGGAAGCGAGACGTTCGCGATGGTGGTGTCGAGCACCATCATGAAGGTGCCGAGCGCCAGCGCGAAGGCGACGAGGCCGAGGCGCGCGCCGGATAGCGGAGCGGGTTGCGCCGGCGAGCCGCCTGGCCGCGCGGCGACGGCGCTAGCCATGCGACCGATCCGTCAGCATGGCAGCGGAGAGGGGAGCGCGTGCCATCGGATCAGCGGTTCGCCGCGATGATCTGAGCGATCTTCGCCTCGACGGCGGGATCGGCCTCGGCGACGTTGCCACGATAGGGTTGCGCGGCGGGGGCGGCGAGGCGCGCACCGCCGGTGCTGGCGG
>NZ_LSKH01000330.1:0-3809 GCF_001557395.1 Sphingomonas sp. CCH5-D11
GCTATGGCAATTACAACGCCTGGACGGTGTCTGGCGCAGCAACCGGCGGCCTGATCGGCGATACCGTGGCCGGCCGCATCTTCGCGCTGAAGCGTGAGCGTGACGGCTTCTGGAACGTGCGCACCGGCGCTGGCCCGCGCACCAGCACGGAGGCCGACAATGAGAACAACTGGACGATCCGCGCCCAGCTGCTGATCCGCCCGACCGACACGATCGATGTGCGACTGATCGGGGACTGGTCGGAACGCGACGAGGATTGCTGCGTCAACGCGCCTAGCATCACCGGGCCCACCGGGGCGTTCGTCGATGCGCTGGCATCAGATGCCGGCACCCTGCGCAACGGGGATCCGTTCGATCGCGATACCTATGCCAATCGCCCGACCGACTTCCGCATTCGCGACCGCGGCGTTTCGGCGCAGGTCGATTGGGAGCTGAGCGACAGCTTCAATCTGACCTCGATCACCGCCTATCGCTTCTATCGTTCGAACAGCGGCGTCGACGTGGATTATTCGTCGGCCGACCTGTGGTATCGCGAGTCCGAAGGCAATTCGAACCAGTTCAAGGTCTTCTCGCAGGAAGCGCGGCTTTCCTATAGCAGCGACTGGCTGAACTCGATCCTTGGTGTCTTCTATGCCGACGAGCGACTGATCAGCCGCCAGAACACCTTCTTCGGTTCGGACTATGAGCGCTATTTCGGCCTGCTGCTGTCGAGCGGTGCCAACGCGAACACCGTGTCCGCGCTGACCGGGCTACCGGTAGGCACCAACGTCGTCGCCAACACGGGCCAACGGGATTATCACCGTCATCGTGCCAGCTCGTTCGCGGTGTTCACCGACAATACGTTCACCCTGGCCGAAGGTCTCGATCTGACGCTGGGCATCCGCTACACCGATGAGGTCAAGCGCGCGACGTCGCACTACACCAATACCTCGCCGGGGAATGCCTGCGCGGCCGCGATCGCCCGTCGCCTGCCGGCCGCCGCGCTCGCCGCGATCTGTTCGCCGACCGCGGATGTCGCCTTCAACGATGCGACCATCTCGCAGCGGCGGCCGGAGAATCGCTGGGCCGGATCGGCGAAGCTGCAATATCGCATCTCGCCCGAAGTGATGGCCTATGGCGCCTATGCCAACGGCTTCAAGTCGGGCGGCTTCAACCTTGATCGTGCGCGACTCTCGCCCGGCGTGCTCAATCCCGACACGTCCTTTGCGACGGAAAAGGTCGAAAGCTACGAGCTCGGCACGAAAACGACCCTGTTCAACCGGCGTCTGCTGGCGAACCTTGCGGGCTTCTACCAGACCTACAAGGATTTCCAGCTCAACACCTATACCGGTGTCAGCTTCGTGGTGACGTCGATTCCCAAGGTGACGTCAAAGGGCGTGGATCTCGACCTGCTGTTCAACACGGGCATTCAGGGCCTTACGCTGAACGCCGGCGCCACTTACGCCGATACGAAGTTTGGTGACTTCCCTGCGCCGCTGCCGAACCTCACCCGCCTGTCGGGCAATCGCCTGCCTTATGCGGCCAAGTGGAACGTCACTGGCGGCTTCACCTCGAAGCAGCCGATCACGGCTGATCTGAACCTGCTCGCCTCGGCCTCGCTGAAATGGTCGTCGCGCTACAACACCGGATCCAATCTCGATCCATTGAAGGTCCAGGAGCCGTTCGCCGTACTGAACACGCGCGTCGGCATCGAGCCGGAGAATGAGGCATGGTCGCTTGAAGTCTGGGCGCAGAACCTGACGAACTCGGAATATTATCAGGTGATTGTGGATCAGCCGCTGCAGAGCGGCACCTATGGCGCCTTCCTCGGCCAGCCGCGCCTTTATGGCGTCACGGGGCGCGTTCGCTTCTGATCCGTCCGGCCGCTGCGCGGCCGGTGGCACAACGGCGGGATGATCGGGCTGGGGAGCCCCGATCGCCCGCCGTTATTGCATGAGCCATTCCCCGATTCGGCCTTGCCCTAGCGGCAATCATCCAACACTCATCTTTGCAAAGGCCGCACAGCCGGCGCAGCGAGAGGATGAGGATATGGATGGGCAGCCTGCTGTCAGCGTGAACGATCGCCCGTGGCCCGCGGTTGACCTGCCCGAAGCCTATCGTGTCCTGACCGCGCCCGGCGCACCGTTCGAAACGCGTGAGGAGGTGATCCGCGGCGTTCCCTTGCGCACCTATGTCAACGCCATGAACGACCTTCGCCAGGTGTTCGATCTGGCGCGAAGCTGGGGATCGCGCGAGTTCATCATCTACGAGGGCGAGCGCCAGACCTATGGCGAGCATTTCCGCGCGGCGGGTCAGCTTGGCCGGGTGCTTCACGAACGCTTCGGCGTGCGCAAGGGTGACCGGCTGGTGGTGGCCATGCGCAACCTGCCCGAATGGTCGATCGCTTTCTGGGCGGGCATGTCGATCGGCGCCGTGGTGACGCCGCTGAACGCCTGGGGGCTTGGAGACGAACTGGCCTATGGCATCGAGAATTCCGGTGCGCGCGTGGCGATCGTCGATGGCGAGCGGCTGGAGCGGCTGGCGCCCTATGTCGATGGTCTGGCGCTCGACGGCCTCATCTCGGTGCGCACCGCTGACGCCCATGGGACCAGGGCGGTCCCGCTGGATGCGCTGATCGGCCCGCGCGATCGCTATGCCGATCTGCCCGACGATCCGATGCCCGATCCCGGGCTCCATACCGATGATCCCGCGACCATCCTCTACACCAGCGGTACGACCGGCCGGCCCAAGGGCGCCCTCGGCACGCACCGCAATGTGCTAACCAACGTCATTTCGATCACCTTCGGCGCTGCTCGCGCGACCATCCGGCGCGGCGATCCCCTGCCGGTGCCGGATCCGGACGCGCCGCAGCGGGTGAACCTGCTGCCGGTACCCCTGTTTCACGTGACCGGCACCAATTCGATGCTGATCCCGACGGTGATCGCGGGCGCCAAGCTGATCCTGATGCACAAGTGGAATCCGGAACGATTCCTGGAACTGGTCGAGAGCGAGCGGGTCAACTCGACCACCGGCGTGCCCGCCATGGTGTGGCAGGTGCTGGAACCGCCCGATTTCGCGCGGCGCGATCTCTCCAGCCTCGACAGCTATGGCTATGGCGGGGCGGCGATCGCACCCGAACTGACGCTGAAATTCGCCGAGCTGTTTCCGTGGTTCAAGCCGAGCCAGGGCTATGGCGCGACGGAAACCTCCTCCGTGTCGATCGCCAACAGCGCGGAGGATTATCTGCGTCATCCCGACAGCGTCGGCATGCCGGTGCCGGTATGCGACGTGAAGGTCGTGGACGAGGACGGCAACGAGCGGCCGCGCGGGCAGGCGGGCGAATTGTGGATACGCGGGCCCAATATCGTCGCCGGCTATTGGGATAATCCCGACGCAACGGGCCAGAGCTTCACCGACGGCTGGTATCATACCGGCGACATCTGCCGCATCGACGAGGAGGGCTTCGTCTATCTGCTCGACCGCGCGAAGGACATGCTGATCCGCGGCGGCGAGAACGTCTACTGCGTGGAGATCGAGGACATCCTTGTCGCCCATCCCGATGTGATGGACGCTGCCGTGGTCGGCCTGCCGCACCGCATCCTGGGCGAGGAAGTGGGCGCCCTGGTGCAGTTGCGGCCCGGGGCTGCCGTTAGCGAGGCGGAGCTGATCGCCCATGCCGCACGCCATCTCGCGCCGTTCAAGGTGCCGGTGCGGATCGCGGTGCGCAGCAAAGAGTTTCCCCGCAATGCCAGCGGCAAGACGCTGAAGCCCGTATTGAGGGAGGAACTGATCGCCATGCACCGCAATGTGATCGGCGGGGAGGCCGGCCA
>NZ_LSKH01000331.1:0-3062 GCF_001557395.1 Sphingomonas sp. CCH5-D11
GGCGTTGAAGAGACCCTTTAGCGTACGTTTTCGACCATCCTCTCACCGGTCCCCATTATAGGTCGAGATGATCCAGGCGCCGATCGCCGCGTCCAGTTCGGCCAGTGAAAGGGCCGGTGGGGATACCGTCTTGCCGGCGCGCAGGTTGCCGGGGAGTTCGGCCAGCAGTTCGGTGTTGATGGTCCGGAACAGCCGCTCGATCTTGCCACGCCCCTGCGGACGGGCGACGGCTGAGTAGATCAGCCTGATACGCAGATCGGCCGCGGCCTGTTCGAGGTGGAGGCTGGTGAAGTCCGATCCGTGATCGACGTGCAGCACATCGGGAATGCCGCACACCGGCCATGCCGGATCGGCCTTGCGCCAGATGGCCTGGCGCAGCGCGAGCGACGTATTGAGCGCGGATGGCGCGCCGAGAAACACCATGTAGCCTGCGATCACGCGGGAATGATCGTCCACCACCGTCGTCAGCCACGGCCGTGTCGGCCTGCCACGAGCATCGAGGATGAGGATGTCGAGTTCGGTGTGGTCGGCCTGCCAGATCGCGTTCGGGCGATCGGCGCGATGACGATGGACCATCTCGTATTTGTCGCGGAAAGCGGCAGCGCCCTCATGCGCGAGCGTCAGCATCGCAGGATCGATCCGGCGCACGATATCGCGAACGCTGCCGTAGGACGGCGTGTGCCATCCATATTCGCTAGCGACATGCACAACGCGACGATGGATGGTTGCGATCGAGGCCGGCGGCTTCGTCAGCGCCATGCCCTGGATCAGTTGGACCAGACCGTCCGGGAACGTCCGTGTGCCAGCTTCCGGACGAAGCGGCCGCGCGAGGCCCATTGGACCGTTGGCGGTATAGCGAGCGAGCCATCGCTGGACGGTGCGCAGCGAAACACCGGCATCGGCCGCGACTTTGGCCAGCGACGCGCCACCATGCAGATGGGCGCGAAGTGCCGCCATTCGCCGCGCCACCTCCGCGCCTCCTGTCTCCGATCTTCGACCATCCGCCATGGTGATCGCCCCCTGTCCGATAGAGGATCGTTCAGCGGACTCGGCCGGTCGATCTCCAACAGCACGGAAAGCGGCCGAAAGCCGAGTCTCACATAGATGGTACCATATGTTTTGCGGTGATGGGGCCTTATACGTTACACTCCGGCTATGACGCACACGCTGATCGGCTATGCCCGCTGCTCGACCGACAAACAGGACCTTGCCGCCCAGCATGACGCGCTGCTCAAGCTCGGGGTGGCGGCCGATCGCATCTACACCGACAAGGGGCTCACCGGCACGAACCGGGATCGCCCCGGCCTCGACCAAGCACTAGCCGCAGTACGAAGCGGCGACACGCTGGTAGTGCCCAAGCTTGACCGGCTCGCGCGATCAGTTCCGGACGCGCGCGCGATCGGGGACGGCCTTGCTGCCCGTGGGGTGAAGCTACAGCTTGGTGCCAGCGTCCACGATCCGGCTGACCCGATGGGTAAGCTGTTCTTCAACATCCTTGCCACCTTTGCCGAGTTCGAGGCGGACCTCATCAAGCTCCGCACCCGCGAGGGCATGGCGGTCGCCCGCGCTAAGGGGAAGCTGCGTGGGAAGAAGCCCAAGCTGTCCGATCGGCAGCAGAAGGAGCTTCGTCGCATGTACGATACCGACGACTACTCGATCAGCGACCTCGCCGAGCTGTTCTCGATTTCCCGGCCGACCGTTTATCGAACGCTCGGCAGGCATGCTGCCACAGCGGCGGCAGCGGCATGAATCTCACCGAACAACAAGATGCGAGTAGTGCTCGCCGCTTCGACTTCATCCTTCGCCAAGGGCTGTGGCTGGTTTCACTTCTAGCATCCATCACGCTGCCCGTTGTTTACTTTTCACGTCCGTTTGCGCCGGTTACACCCGGCCTCACCAGTATTCTCGGTTGGGGTAGCCTCTTAGGCGTGATAGCTGGCTTGGGGTCTGCGGCTTTTTATGTTCCTCTGATGCGGCGTCAGTCTACCATTGGCCGCATCGGTTATTGGCTTACCTCGGCCATGATGGGTGCTTTCGCCGGTTGGGCAGCACTGGGTCTGCTGAATGACCGTGGTGGCACCCCTCTCGGAGATGTCGAACTGCCGATCGCCCGCGTCGAGCAGGCAGGTGATCAGTTCAGCATTTATACTATGCTACCTTCCTCACCCTCAAATATTATGCGGATATCATCGACCGAAATCATTGGCCTTCCTGTTGCCGGCCAATGCCTGTTCGGCAGATTGCGACGTGGTCTGTTCGCGGCTTCCTGGCTGTCGCGCCTTTCGGTTACGTCATGTTCGGCAAAGCGAGGTGAAGCAGGAACGAACGTGCTGATGCCGATAAATCGATGGATGGACTGGCGCTGGCACAAACCACGATCCTTCAGGCTGGACGGATCTCACCAAGCCTATGATGAGGCCCTTCCTCAGAGCGCAACGTGCCGGACCGAGCGGGAAAGCTGGCTTTATCAGTGCTTCCCCAAAGGAGCAGGCCGCAGGAGGCGACAATCAGTGATGTCACTTCGTGACATTTACCGCTGAAAGCTACACCTGAGGAAAAGAGAACCGGTTTTCTCATAAAGACCGGACCAAAGACGGGGTGAGGCTCAAGACGACAATGCACTAACTATCAACCCGGACCACCCGGTGGGGGCTGCTCACTTCTCAAAACTCATCTCACGTGCCTAACACGACGGATCGCAATCGAGAATGTGTTTTGATACACGCTCCGCACCTGCTAGACGTTCTCACATGGGCGCGGATCAAAATCGATCGTGGCTGTTGAAAAACAGGCTGCTGGGATCTCGCTTGGACGATCAAACCGCAGCCGGCCATCGATCGAGTGCCATTTCGGCGATGGAGAGAAGTTCGTTGATCGTAGCGCCGTCGCGCGCTTGAACGGACATGCCTTCCATGACCGTATTGATGAATTTGCCTAGGACGGCCGGATCAGTATCGGCCGCAAGCTCGCCCTGCGCGGCGCCCCGATGTAAACGCTCGATCAGGATGGCCTCCGCCGCGATGCGCTTGTCGCGCAGCAGGCATTCGATGGCGGCGGACGCC
>NZ_LSKH01000332.1:0-540 GCF_001557395.1 Sphingomonas sp. CCH5-D11
GGTGGCGTAAGTGCCGTAGGCGGTCGGGTGATCGTCGCGCAGGGACGGGATCTGGACGGCAACGCCCCAGCCATGACCGGGCGGCTGCGGGCAACGGGGCGGAGCGACGGCGATCGTAAAATGGCGGCCGCCGACCTGTAGGTGGTGGTAGCCGATCGTGGTGATGGCGTCGGTGCCGAGCGTCAGCGGGTGATTGGTGCCGTCTTCCAGCGTGAGTTCGGCGGTGTCGGTCGCGCTGCCGGCAATCGTGAGCGGCTGGCCGGCGGTGATCGAGAGAAAGGGCTGATCGGCCGGGGTCTGATCCAGGCAGGCGAGCAGGGTTTCGAGGACGGCATCGTCGACCTGCTGAGCGGTGCCGGTAGCATCGGTCCAATGGCGCTTGAGGCCGGCGGCGGCTGCTGCGGCGCGGAGGTTCTTCATTCGAGCCAGGCGATGAAGCGATCGTCGGTGGTGAAGAGGAGGCCGTTTTCCCCTTCGTCGCGAGCATAGTCGAGGATTTTGTTCCTGTCTCTTATACACATCTCCGAGCCCACGAGACTA
>NZ_LSKH01000333.1:0-22450 GCF_001557395.1 Sphingomonas sp. CCH5-D11
CCACATCCCGCCCGCGAAGATCGCGCCCGCCCAGCGCCAGCGTCAGCACGCCCGCCATGCCGAGCAACACCGCCAGCCCGATCAGCATGCTGACCGGCTCCCCCAGGATCAGCCAGCCGAACAGCGCCGCCTGCACCGTTTCCGTCTTCGAAAAGGCGGTGCCGACGATGAAGTTGCGATAGCCAAAGGCCATGATGAGGAGGTTGGTGGCCAGCAATTGCGCCACTGCCGCAACCGCCGCCAGCGCGACAAAGGCAGCGTCCGGCACGGGCAGCCGCGCGCCAGTGAGCGACAGATAGCCGGCAAGGACGAGCAGGACGAGCGGCAGGCCATAGACGTAGCGCACAAGCCCCGCGCCATTGATCGACAGCTGCGCGCGAAGCCGCTGCTGCACGGCCGTGCGCCAGGCCTGGAGCAGGCCGGCGAGCATGGTGGCGGGGATCCAGGCGAGCGCCGGCGTCACGGCGCGTCCGGTAACGGCGGCATGATGCCGGTGATAATTCGAAAGCTAAGCAATTGCCAGCACCCGCCCGTCGGGGCGTGCCTGCGGCTGATGCAGATGGCCGTCATGCGGCGTCACCCAGGCGCCTTTCGCGCCGGTGATCGTGAATGCCTGCCCTCGCGCGAAAGAGCGCTGGTCACTCGGGGTCGCTCAGGCCTTTCCGCCGGGAGCATCGAGCAGAACGTGCAGGTGAGTTGACGTTATGAAACAGCGGTTCGCCAGCGCGCTGATCGTTACCGACCAGGATCGCGATCGCCGCGCATGTGTGTCGCCGCTCGTCCGTTACGAAGACCCCGATCGCGCGGCGACAGCTCTCATTACCATATAAAGATATCTTTATATCTCCATTGACAGCGACCGATCGATGGTGTTGAACAGCCATGTCGAGGTTCCCCATCCCAGGCGTGGCGATGGGGCTAAGACGGGAAGCCGGTGGTGTCCTTCGGGGCAGAATCCGGCGCTGCCCCCGCAACTGTAAGCGGCGAGCGGCGGCTCCAATTCGTGTCACTGGGCTTTGCAACGAGCCCGGGAAGGCCGGAGCCACCGCGTTGACCCGTGAGCCAGGAGACCTGCCTTTCGACGCCAAAACGTTCCTCGGACGGGGGTTCCTCCGGTGGATCGCGCTTGACGAAAGGCCCGTGGTTCATCGCCAGCCGGGTCTGCCTGTGGCTTGCGCGCTCTCGCCTGTGACCTCCGCCCGTTACAAGCAGGTGAGTCATGACGAACAGCGGCTTCACGTTCACGATCAGCAGCATCCCCTTCAACGAGGATTATCGTCCGGCCGACAACACGCGCATCACCACCAATTTCGCCAATCTCGCGCGCGGTGAAAGCCGACGGGAAAATCTGCGCAACACGCTGCGGATGATCGACAACCGCTTCAACTCTCTGGCGCATTGGGACAATCCGACCGGCAACCGCTATTCGGTGTCGCTCCGGATCATCTCCGTTTCGTTGCATGTCGACGGGCAGGAGGATGTCGACGGTTTTCCGATCATCGAGATCCTCGAGACGGCGATCATCGACAAGGCGACGGGCGAGAACATCCCCGGCATCGTCGGCAACAATTTCTCATCCTATGTTCGCGACTATGACTTCAGCGTGCTGCTGCCGGAATATCTGAAGGGGCACCCAGGCGGCGGCGTTCCGGAGGGATTTGGCGACCTGCACGGAAAGCTGTTCCAGCATTTTCTGAATTCGCGCGCATACCGCGGTCATTTCCGCAAGCCGCCCGTCATCTGCCTCAGCGTATCGAGCAGCAAGACCTATCAGCGGTCCACCAACGAACATCCGGTCCTCGGCGTGGAATATACCACCACGGATTATTCCGCGACCGACCGGTATTTCGCGAAAATGGGCATGATGGTGCGCTATTTCATGCCGAAACATGGCGTCGCCCCGCTCGCCTTCTATCACATCGGCGACCTGATCGGCGATTTCACCAATCTGGAACTGGCCAGCACGATCAGCACCATGGAGACATTCCAGAAGATCTACCGGCCGGAAATCTACAATGCCAATTCCGTCGCCGCGCAACATTACCAGCCGAGCCTCAAGTACCAGGACTATTCGCTGACCCGCATCGTCTACGATCGCGAGGAGCGCAGCCGGCTTGCCGTCGAGCAGGGCAGGTTCGCCGAAGAGCATTTCATCAAGCCGCATGGCGCGGCGCTGCAGCGCTGGTCCGCGACCGCCGGCCTTTGATCCTCCCGCACATCACAAGGTATCCATCATGACGACATTGTTGCCGACGACGACCGCGGGCAGCCTGCCCAAGCCTTCCTGGCTTGCTCAGCCCGAAACCCTGTGGTCGCCGTGGAAGCTGGAGGGCGAGGAACTGATCGCGGGCAAGCAGGACGCGCTGCGCCTGGCGGTCGACGATCAGCGGCAGGCGGGGATCGATATCCTGGGCGATGGCGAACAGACGCGCCAGCATTTCGTCACCACCTTCATCGAGCATCTGGACGGCGTCGATTTCGAGAAGCGCGAGACGGTGCGCATCCGCAACCGCTATGACGCGAGCGTGCCGACCGTCGTGGGGGCCGTTTCCCGCCCCAAGGCGGTCTTCGTCGACGATGCGCGCTTCCTGCGTGCGCAGACCGATCAGCCGATCAAGTGGACGCTCCCCGGCCCGATGACGATGATCGACACCCTTTATGACGCGCATTACCGCAGCCGCGAGAAGCTCGCCTGGGAATTCGCCTGCATCCTCAACGAGGAAGCCCGCGAGCTGGAAGCGGCCGGCGTCGACATCGTCCAGTTCGACGAGCCAGCGTTCAACGTGTTCTTCGACGAGGCGAACGACTGGGGGATCGCCACGCTGGAGCGCGCGGCCGAGGGGCTGAAGGCCGAAACCGCCGTCCACATCTGCTACGGCTATGGCATCAAGGCCAATACCGACTGGAAGAAGACGCTTGGCTCCGAATGGCGCCAGTATGAGGAAACCTTCCCCAATCTCCAGAAGTCGGCGATCGATATCATCTCGCTCGAATGCCAGAACTCGCGCGTGCCGATGGATCTGATCGAGCTGATCCGCGGCAAGAAGGTGATGGTCGGCGCCATCGACGTCGCGACCGACACGGTGGAGACGCCCGAACAGGTCGCCGACACGCTGCGCAACGCGCTTCGCTTCGTGGATGCGGACAAGCTCTACCCGGCGACCAATTGCGGCATGGCGCCGCTGTCGCGCGCCGTCGCGCAGGGCAAGCTGAAGGCGCTGGGCGCCGGCGCCGATATCGTCCGCAAGGAACTGGCGGCCTGACCGACCGCCGATGCCGTTCGGCCGGCGCCGTTGGACCTGCTTAGTCGTTCGGCCGGCTGGGTCGTTCGGCCGGCTGGGCCGTTCGGCGCTGACGATGACGCGCCGCGCCGGATGGTCGCCCCGCCGCCGGTGATCCCGCCCCTTCACAAGGCGGCTGGCCCGGCACAAGGGCGTGGGATGCACAAGCAAACCGCCCATGCCCGCGCGGCAAGGGCGAAGCGCACACCGGGATCTTGATCATGAATGCCATCCTCAGCCGCCTACGGATCGACGGCTATATCCTCGCGATCATGGGAATGGTGGCGCTCGCCGCGATCCTCCCGGCCCGGGGCACGGGCAAGGACATGCTAGATGTGGTGGTGCATGCCGCCATCGCCCTCCTGTTCTTCATCTACGGCGCGCGCATTTCCCGCCAGGCGATCTGGACGGGGATCCTGCACTGGCGGCTGCAATCCCTGGTGTTCGCAACCACGTTCCTGGTCTTTCCGCTGCTCGGCTTCGCGATCACGAAGCTGGCCGGCGGGCATCTCGACAATGGCCTCGTCACGGGGCTGATGTTCGTCTCCCTGCTGCCCTCGACCGTGCAATCCTCGATCGCCTTCACCTCGATCGCGCGCGGCAACGTTCCCGCCGCCTTGTGCTGTGCGTCGCTGTCGAACCTGGCCGGCGTGGTCATCACGCCGCTGCTCGCGACCATGTTCCTGAGCGCCGGCGCGGGCGGCATGTCCCTGGAATCGGTGTGGGACATCGCGCTCCAGATCCTGCTGCCGTTCGTCGTCGGCCAGCTCGCGCGGCCGCTCGTCGGCGAATGGCTGAACCGGCAGAAGACGCTGACGATGCTCGTCGACCGCGGCTCGATCCTGCTTGTCGTCTATTCCGCGTTCAGCGCCGGCGTGGTGGCGGGTATCTGGAGCAACGTGACGCCGCAGAGCCTCGCGCTCGTCATCCTCCTCGATCTCGTGATGCTTGCCGCCGTGCTGGTCGCCACCACGGCGGCAAGCCGGCTGCTGCGCTTCTCCAAGGAGGATGAGATCGCCATCGTGTTCTGCGGATCGAAGAAGAGCATGGCGAGCGGGCTGCCGATGGCCAACATCATCTTCCCGGCCAGCGCGGTCGGCCTGATCGTCCTGCCGCTGATGCTGTTCCACCAGATGCAGCTGATGGTCTGCGCCGCGCTCGCCCGGCGTTATGCGCAGCGGGCGGAGGATGCCCTGTCCATCGTGCCCGTCCGGGCGTGACGTCGCTTTCCTGCGCCTGCGCCGGAGGAACGCCTGTTGCGGTGAGGCTGGTGAGCGCCACGATGAAGAGCGCTGACGCCCCATCTTCGTCATCCCGGCGAAGGCGGGTGTCCATCGGCCCAGCGTGCCTTTCCGCGGGGGCCGGCGTTTATGGATCCCCGCCTTCGCGGGGATGACGGCAGAGGCGTTGTTGGTGAACATTCATCTCGGCCGACGCCTGCTTCCTGGATTCCGTGTGGAAGCGGAATGACTGAAAGCGCCCCAGTAGCGGACATTAGCGCGGCGGCGCATACCAGCAGCATGGAAGCCGTTTTCATTCTCCACCACATCCGCTCCGATGACGAGTACGGCGGCGATGCTAAGCTGATCGGTGTCTATCGAACGGAAGAAGGTGCGCAGGCCGCTACAGAGCGGCTCGTTAGCCAACCCGGCTTCGCCGAGCACCCGGATGGCTGGCACATAGACCGGTATGTGATCGACCAAGATCATTGGGAAGAAGGGTTCGGGCTTGCCGAGCCAAACGACGCGCCGAACGTCCGCTAACCACCCAGTTCCGACACGCGCATACCCGTTTCAATCCGCGCCGGGGATGGGGGTGTCTCTTAGCAGGCGGGCGAGGTGGGCTGCGTTGGTGGCGGTCATTGCGGCTGTTTTCTGTACCTTTTCCGGGGTTTCGGGCAGGTCCTTGAAGTCGACCGTGCCCATCGCCTCGCCGACCCAATAGCAGGCAGCGACCGGGGGGATCGTCCAGCCGGTGTCGTTGAGCGCCTGGAACCCCTGCGCCGAGGAAGCGTGCGCGCCATCCTCGTTGCCGACGATCGCCATCACCGCGACCTTGCCATAGCTCGGCATCCGGCCCTGATCGTCGGTTTCCGACAGAAAGGCGTCCATTCGCTCCAGCACGCGCTTCGCGACGCTGCCGATCTGGCCCATCCAGATCGGGCCGGCGAGGATCAGGATATCGTGCGCGAGGATCTTGACGCGGATCGCGGGCCAGTCATCCCCCTCACCCTCGTCGCTGGTGACGCCGGGTTTGACGTTGTGCGCGGCGATGCGGATCGTTTCGGTGAGCGTCACGTCCACCCTGGCGAAGGCGCGTTCGAGCACGCCGATCATCGCGTCGGTGCTGCTTTCGCCTTGTGCCTTCAGCGTACAATTGAGTGCTATCGCCCGGATCGTCATGCCGCTCTCCTGTCGGGAGAGGGGACGCTTGGCGGTTCGTTTTCGATCCACGCATATCGATGCGACGCCGCGAGAGATCGGCGCAGCTGCGCCGACCTCGGGCGATGACGGTCGCGGCAGCCTGAACCCCGGCGCGAGGCCGGGGTGACGCTGTCCTGCGACGCGGCATGCGTTGCGGGAAAGGGCCCGGGAACGGCGCCCGACGCGCTTATTCGGCGGGGACCATCTCCGCGACGTCATTCTCGGCCAGCGCCTTTTGCACGATCAGCCCTTCGCGCTTGGTGCCGTCCGCCGTCACCGGATCATGCGCCACATCGGCGTCGCTGAACGTCTTCGTCCAGGCGGCGAATTCGAGGCAGACGCCGTCGGGGTCGAAGAAATAGACCGAACGGACGAACACGTCGTCGTGCATGTGATCCGACGACTGGCTCGGCGAATCATCATGGTTCAGGATCTTGGTGACGGCGATCCCCTTGGCCTTCAGCCGATCATAATATTCGTCGAACTTCTCGGCCGGCACGTTGAACGCGATATGGTTCATGGAGCCGTGGGCGGAGGTGAAATCGCCCTGGGTGGGCAGCGCGGCAGGGGCGGAAATGCCGGGATGCGCCTGCGCCGCCTGGGGGAACCAGAAAAAGGCCAGGCTGTCGCCATTGCCCATGTCGAAGAAGAAATGCTGCCCGCGCCCGCCGGGCAGATCGATCGTCTTGACCAGCGGCATGCCCAGCACGTCGCGGTAGAATTCCACGGTGCGCGCCATGTCCTTGCACACCAGTGCGAGGTGATTGACGCCCTTAAACTCGAACTGGCTGTTGGTGGCCGGCATCGTCGCTCTCCTTGTGCTATTCATGTTGCAGGCTGAAAGGCGGGCCGCTCCCCCACCCGATCGAACCACGCCGTCACATTGGTGAAGGCCGTATCGAGCGGCTGGCCGACGTTGCGGCCGAAATCGAGAAAGGCGAACAGCAGGATATCGGCCAGCGTGAAGCGGTCGCCGGCGATGTAGCGGCGGCCGGCGAGCTGCGCGTCGAACCAGGCGATCCCGTCCTGCGCCACCGCCTTCAGCCCGGCCGCCGCCTCCGGCAGGCAGCGCATCCGCGACTGGAACATCGGCAGCCCCTCCGACGAGCGGAAGCCGCTGGTGATCGGTTCGCACACCTTGAGATCCGCGCGGCGGGTCCACATGCGCGTTTCCGCCCGTTCCTGCGGCGTCGCGCCGATCAGCGGGGGCGTGGGATGGAGCTCCTCCAGATATTCGCAGATCGCGGTGATCTCCGTCAGGATGCTGCCGTCATCCAGCTCCAGCGCGGGCGTCTGGCCGGCGGGATTGACCGTTTCGTTATACGGCGCACGGCGATTTTCCCCGCCGCGAATGTCGACGGACACCTCAGGGATCGCGACGCCCTTTTCCGCCATGAACAGGCTCACGACGCGGGGATTCGGCCCGACCGAGTTGAAAAACCTCATCCTAAATCCTCACGACTCCATGTAGCGGAACGGCGGCTTTTCGTCAATCTGCTTGACGGTGTCATGCGGGGCGAGGCGCGCTGAGGAAGTCGGCGGCCTTGAACCCTTCCGGCGCGGCGACCTCCGTGATGGGATCGGCGCGATTGTCGAATTCCATCCGCAGCGCGCGGGTGATCACGGCGTGCATGTCATACAGGCAGGTGATGTAGGTGAATTCGAAGATCTGCTCGTCATCCCAGAAGGTGCGCAGCTTTTCGAACACCTGATCGGGCACGCGGCCGCCGGCCTGCGCGAGGCAATCGGCATAAGCGAGTACGGCGCGTTCCTGGTCGTCATAGCAATCCGCCACCGCCCAGTATGGCACGGCGGCGATCTTCTCCTCGCTGACCCCAAGGCCGCGCAAGGACTTGCAATGCTGCGAAAAGACGAACTGGCTGCCCTTTACCCAGCCGGCGCGCGTTTGCCCCAGTTCACGCAGCACGGGGGAGATGCGACGGGCCGGGTGGCGGTACACCGCAAAGCCATCCACGGCATGTTTGAAGATATCCGGCGCCAGCGCATAGACCGTCCACCAATCCCCCGGCGTGCCCGTCGCGGTGCCCGGTTCCGCCACCGGATCGCGATCACCGAACAGGCGCTTGTAATAGGCAAGGACGGTATCGTCCTGGACGTCGGCGAGCGGCACCTGGCGCAAAACGGGCATCAATCGGCTCCTTCAAGCATATTTGCGGAACTGCGCGACGTGCGCGGAATCGAAATATTCATCGAGGCGGGTGATCCGGCCATCGGCCACCTGGCAGACGATCGCGCAGGGCAGGCGGACGCGCTCTCCATCATGGGTGCGCACGCCCTGAAGAACGTGTTGCTGCACGAAGCCACCGGGAAAGACATGGACGCGGCGATCGGCGTAGCTGCGCTCCCCGATGCGGGCGACCATGCCGGTCAGCGTCTGCGCGGTCTGCTCGGGAGTGACGATCAGCTCATCCGTATTGTGCCAGATGGCGGCATCCGGCGCGAAGCTCGCCTGCATGGTGGCGATGTCACCCGCCTCGATCGCATCGAAGAAACGCCCGGCAAAGGCGCGCATCTCATCATCGGTCATCAGGCCTCTCCATCCGTGTGATAGCCGTGCATGTCGGCGCTGACGACGCGCGCCATGCGGAATTGCGCGATCGCGGCGAGCGCGGCGGCGGGCAGCGTGCAGAGCAAGGCGTAGCGCAGGCTTTCCGCGCCATGAGCGGGGGCGATCGCATCGCTGATCATGCCGATCACCAGCGGCCCGCCGCCCAGGCCGACAAGGTTGAACATCAGCAGCAGGATGGCGGAGGCGGTGGCGCGCGCCCGCGGCGGCGTGAGATTCTGCACCAAAGCCAGTGCCGGCGCGACATAGATGGTGCAGGCGACCATCGGCACCAGCATCAGCGCAAGCGACCATTGCCAGCTGTCCACCAGCAGCGCGGCGGCGAAGCTGGGGATCAGCACGAGCGTCGCGGCGCAGGGGACGAGCGCATAGGCCGCGGGCGAGCGGCGCGCGGCCCAGTTCACCAGCGCGCCGCCGCCCCAGATGCCAAGCCCGAAGGTGATGCCGGCGGCGGGCGCGAACCACGTGGCGAGCGCCGACAGCGGCATGCCCTGCGTGCGCATCAGAAAGGCGGGGATCCAGTTCAGCATGCCATAGCTGACAAAGGCGGAGAGCCCGCTGGCGACGGCGAGCATCCTGAGCGAACGGCGGCGCAGGAACAGGGCGAAGCTGGCGCCCATGGGCAGCGCAGCCTGCGGCGCGGCGACGGGCCCGCGCGCGTCCATCTGCCCGCGCGCCGGCTCTCGCACCAGCATCACCAGGAGCGGCGCGGCGACCAATGCGCCGATCGCGCCGATCGCGATGAAGGCGCCGCGCCAGCCGATCGTCGCCGCCGCCCAGCCGCCGAATGCCGCGCCCAGGAACACGCCGAACGGGCCATTGGCGGTGAAGATGCCGATCACCAGCGGCCGGCGGTCGGGCGGGTAATAATCCGCCAGCACCGACAAGGACGGCGCGGTGCCCCCCGCCTCCCCCACACCCACGCCGAAGCGGGCGAGCGCGAGCTGCGCGAAATTGCCGGCCAGGCCGCAGGCGGCGGTGAACACGCTCCACACGGCGCAGGCCGCCGCGATCAGCCGCACCCGGTGCCAGCGATCCGCAGCCATGGCGAAAGGCACCCCCATCAGCGCATAGAACAGGGCAAAGCTGAGGCCGGTCAACAGCCCGAACTGGGTATCGCTGAAGGCCATTTCGGCGCGGATCGGCTCCACCAATACCGACAGCAATTGCCGGTCGACGAAGTTGAGCGTGCCGATCGCGAACAGCATCCACAGCGCCACCGTGCGGTGCGCGGCACCGGGAGAAGCGGCCGCCGATGCGCCCGGCGTCGCGCTACCTGGCGCGCCCCCTGTCGCGCTCTCTGGCGCGCCAGCCGCCCCGGTCTGCACAGCCGTATCGGTCATCCATCCTCCCCGCGCGCGATCCCCGGCCATTTGCCGTGACGATCCGCCTTGACGGGAAGCTTAGATACATAAGGGTCTTTGTCAATCTGGCTGACGATGCCAGTGCCATAAGGGTTTGGGGAGAGGCCGAGGTAACGGCGTTCTTCAAGCGCTGCCCGCGTTTCGGCGAGGCAAAGGCGTTTGATATCGGCGTCTATCGGCTCGTGTTCGACATGTCGCGCTATCCCGATGCGGCGGCGCGCCGTTCTTTCCGGAGATCACCCTCACCTTCCGCGTCACCGATGCCGCCGCTCACTATCATGTGCCGGTGGTCGTGAGCCCCTACGGCTATTCGACATATCGCGGAAATTAGGACGATCGCGGCCGCCACTGGCGACGACGATCGTCCGCATCGGGCCTGTCGCGTTCCGTGCTCTGGAGGGTCGGCCGAGGCACGCTCTTGGACAAGCTGAGGCCGAGCGGATCAGCGTGATCGAAAGCCGCTTTGGCGGCCGCGCGTGCCGGCTTCGTGCCTCAGCCGGATCCCCGCCCGCGCCGGAAGAGGTGGCGAATGGCGCGCGCGTCAGGGCGGTGCGCGCAGCCTGGCGCGCCGGACACTCCGGCAATCGAAAGTAGATGGTTTGCACTCCCGACCGCCGCGAGGTGCGCGCGGATCGGGCATGATTCGCCTGAATCAAACACGAAACCATCCATCGGGGTAGCTGGGAAAAATGCGTAGCTTTGCAAAAACGATCGGCGGCACCGCCAAGACCGACACGATAAAGGGAAGCAGCCTCAACGATCTTATCCGCGCGATGGCGGGAGCGGATCAGGTCGAAGGGGGCGACGGAGACGACGACATCTATGGCGGCGACGGGGATGACTTCCTGCGCGGCGGCAACGGGATCGATTTCCTTTACGGCGAACTGGGCAACGACAAGCTGGACGGTGGGCGCGGCGCGGACCGGCTGATCGGCGGCGACGGCAACGACACCATCACCGGCGGTGACGACGGCGACACGATCGACGGCGGCCTGGGGCATGACACGATCCTGGGCGATGCCGGCAACGACATCATCTACGCCGGCGACGGGCGCGACTATCTGGACGGCGGCTATGGCGACGACATCATCTATGCCGGCGCTGGCGACGACGGCTTCGTCAACGAGATCAACCCGGCGACGGGCAAGCTGACCACCCAGGCGGTGGGCGGCGGCGCCGGCAACGACACCATCTATGGCGAGGCCGGGAACGACAAGCTGAAGGGCCAGTCGGGCAACGACAAGGTCTATGGCGGCGACGGCAACGACCGGGTCGACGGCGGCGACGGCGACAATCGGCTGGAAGGCGGCAGCGGCGACGACATCATCTCCGCCGAATATGGCGTGGACGTGCTGCTGGGCGGCGACGGGCGCGACAACATGCAGGCCGGCGCCGGCAACGATTACATGGAGGGCGGCAACGACGCCGACAACATGAACGGCGAGGCCGGCAACGACCAGATGTTTGGCGACGCGGGCGACGATTACATGCTGGGCGGCGACGGGGCCGACCGGATGCACGGCGGAACAGGCGTCGACAAGCTGCTGGGCGAACTGGGCGCGGACCAATTGTGGGGCGATGCCGGCGCGGACTGGTTCGTCTTCAAGGGCGCGGGCGCGCTGGACGGCGGCGACACGATCATGGATTTCGAGAACGGGATCGACCGGATCGTGCTGGAGAAGCTGGGCGTCAAGTCGTTCAGCAGCAGCGGGGCGCCAGGCACGGTGTTCGCGCACGACCTGGCCAACGGCGATGTCGCACTGGACGTGGTGACATCAAGCGGCGCGGAATTCACCATCCAGCTTGCCGATCCGCTGGGCACGCTGAACGCGGCGCATCTGTCGTCGGCGGACTTCATCCTGGTCTGACCGAAGTGTCAGGGGACGGGTCAGGCCTTGTGGCTTGATCCGTTCCCCTGAGCCTGTCGACGGCGACCAGGCCCGGCCAGCGCGGGGGAACCGGTGCGCATCGCGCCGCGGAATGCCCTCAGAACTTCACGCCCGCCTCGATCGCGATGTTGCGCGGGGGCTCCACGAACAGGATCGCACGGGGCACCGCGGTGATCGGTGCGGGGAGCAGGAAGGCGCTGCCGGTGGTGAGCTTGTCGGTCAGGTTGCGGCCGACAAAGGCCACGTGCCAGCGCTCGTCCTGCGGCCCGAACTGGAGCCGGAGATCGAGCTTCGCAAAGCCGCTCTGATAGCCATAGAGCGGACTTTGGTTGTCCGAATTGTAGAAGCCCGAACGACCACCGACGATGGCATTGCCGTCGATCTTGTAAGCATCGCCCACGTCGATCCGGCCGTGCACCGCGACATTGCCGGTGAATTTCGACGTATAGGGCAGGCGCACCCCGGCGAGGTTGTTCGCCTGGATACTGGCGGGCGAGGCCGGGTTGCACTCCGCGATCGGCTGCGTGGCGAGGCAGGCGGCACCGGGATAGTCATCGTATTTCACGTCCTGATAGGCGCCGGACGCGGTGATGTCGAAATAGCGGCTGGGCGCGACGCGGAGCGACCCTTCGATCCCGCGCGAGGTGGCCGCGGCGGCGTTGCCGACCTGATAGGTGGAGATCACCGGATTGTAGACGGAAGATTGCAGGTCAGTGAACTTGGTATCGTACACCGACACGTTCGCCGAAACGCGCCCGTCCGCCAGTGTCGCCTTCACCCCCGCTTCCCAGTTGCGCGAGCGTTCGGGGAGATAGACGAAGGTCGCATCGGTCGTGCCATAGGTGTTGGACACGAAGCCGCCCGATTTGGAGCCGCGGCCGTACACGGCATAGATCATCAGATCGCGCGTGATGTCGTACTGCAGCGTCACCGACGGATCGGTCAGCCCTTCGCGGATCGACTGGTCCGCGGTGGTGTTCACCGGGCGCAGCGCATAGGGGCCGTAGCGCAGGCGGCCGCCGAACGTGCCGTCCTTATGCGTGTTGGTGTAGCGCAGGCTGCCGATCACGCGAAATCCGTCGAACGGGCGCAGCGTCGCCTGGCCGAAGACGGAGATGGAGCGCGCCTTCTGCCGGAAGTTGGTTTCCATCAGGCCGAAATAGTTGAGCGCGGCGATGTTGAATCCGCCAAGCTGCGTCAGATTGTAGCGCGACGTATCGTAATAGGCGCCAAGCACATATTCGAGCGTGCCGCCGCTGGGCGACAGGAGGCGGAACTCCTGCGAGAACTGGCGGAACCGTTCCGGGTACATATTGTAGACCGAACTGGGCGTGATCGCGCCGGTGGGCGTTTCCTGGTCGAAGTAATTGGTGACGGAGCCGTTGAACCAGGAATAGCCGGTGATCGAGGTGAGCGTGTGATCGCCGATGCCGATGTTCGCGGTGACGGAGCCGAGCACGGAACGGTTGCTGGACTGTTCCTCCCCCAGCGGGCCATTGTCGATATAGCGCGTGCGCTTCACCTGCTGGCGCGTGGTGACCGGGCTGGACACGCCAAGGCCGCCGCTGCGATCCTGATTGGTGAGTTCGAGTTTGCCGGAAATGTCGACATTGGCGGCCGGCTCCCACCGTGCGCTGATCCGGAAGAGCTGGAGCTGGTTGTTGGGTTCGTCCTTGCTGTTGAACCGGTTGAACAGATAACCGTCCTGATCCTGAATACGGGCGGCGACGCGCAGGCCAAACGTGTCGCTCAATGGCCCGGAGACATAGCCGGTGAGGTCGATGCCGCGCAGGTCGAAATTGTAGACGCCGGTGACGGAGCCTTCGAATTCCTTGGTCGGCCCGGCGGAGACGACGCTGACCGCGCCGGCGGGCGTGTTCTTGCCGTACAGCGCGCCCTGCGGCCCGCGCAGCACCTCCACCCGGGCGACATCGAAGAACGGGTTGAGCGCCTGGCGCACGCGGCCGGCATAGACGCCGTCGACATAGACGCTGACCGCCTGGTCAAAGGAGAAGTTCTGCGGCGGCGAACCGAAGCCGCGGATGTAGATGGTGTCGTTGCCGTTGGTCTGCTGCACGAAGACGTTGGGAACGTAATTCTGCACCGCTTTGAAGTCGGTCGCCTGGAAGGCGTCGATGGTTTCACCGGTGACCACCTCCATGGAGATCGGCACGTCCTGCAACCGCTGCTCGCGGCGCTGCGCGGTGACCACAATGTCGCCGCTGGTGCCGATACCCTCGACACTGGCCGGGCTGGCGCTGTCGGTGGCGGGTTCGGCCTGGGTGGCGGCGGTCGCCTGCGAGCCGGTCGATTGCGGCGTGCCGGGCAGCGGATCGGCGGAGGGCGCGGGTGTCGGCGTGGGTGTCGGCGTGGGTGTCGGCGGGGGGCTGGCAGTGGACGCTGCCTGCGCGCCAGCCTCGGCCGCGGCCTGCGTGCCCAGCACCAGCGCCGCCGCGGTGGACGCCGCCAACAGCGCACGGACCGTGTGTGTCATATCCCCTCCTCGCTCCCGTCCGGCCTTGACGATGGCCGATCCTTGACGTTTCACTTAGGCTACTAATTAATTTAGTAAGTGTCTAGGGGAGAGCGATGATGGCCGGATCGATCGGGGAAACCGTGCTGGGCGATTATCTGTGCACGGTGGATTTCCACGTCGCCGGCGGCATTCTGGCGCTCGGCACGTCGCCGTTCGGGGAGCGCAGGATCGGCTATGTCACCGGTGGCAGCTTCGCCGGGCCGCGACTGTCGGGCATGGTGCTGCCGGGTGGGGGTAACTGGTCTGTGGCGGGGCGGCTGGACGATGATCGATCGGTCGGCACGATGGATGCCCGCGCGATCTGGCAGACCAACGACGGCGCGCTCATCCATGTGAGCTATGGCGGGCGCAGCGTGATCCCGGATGATGTGCGGGCGGAATTTGCCGATCCCGCGCGGGCAGGCGCGGTCGATCCGGCGCGCTATTACCTGCGCATCGCGCCCGTGTTCGAAACCGCGCATCCGGGTTATGCCTGGCTGAACGGCATTCTGGCGATCGGGGTGGGCGAGCGCACCGACCAGGGCGCGCGGCACCGCCTCTACACAGTTCGATAAGGCCGCAAGTCCGATCGGGGCGCGGCCAGAGGGAGAGGAACGGGAATATGATCGTGCTTCATGGCGGGCCAACGCCCAATGCGCGCAAGATCGCCATCGCGCTGCTTGAGATGGGCCTTGAATGGCGGCTGGAGGACGTGGACATCCTGGCCGGCGACCAGTTGACGCCCGAGTTCCTGGCGCTGAACCCCAACAACAAGACGCCGGTGATCGTGGACGAGGACGGGCCGTCGGGCCGGTTCGTCCTGTGGGAAACGGGCGCTATCCTCCTTTACCTGGCCGAAAAGACAGGACGCTTCCTGCCGGCCGATCCCGTGGCGCGGGCGATCTGCTGGCAATGGCTGATGTTCCAGGTGTCGGGCGTCGGCCCGATGTTCGGTCAGGCAGCGCATTTCGGCTTCTACGCGGCGGAGCGGCACCCTTACGCCATTGAACGCTACACGCGCGAGGTGGATCGCCTGTTGCGGGTATTGGACGGGCAGCTGGCCAAGACCGAATGGGTGGCGGGCGGCGAATATACGATCGCCGACATGGCCATGCTGCCCTATCTGCGCCGGCCGGTGGAGGAGCAGGCGAGCCGCTATCCCCATGTCGCGCGCTGGGGCCAGGCGATGCTCGCCCGACCGGCGGTGCGTGAGGGCATGGCGCTTGGCATCGCGCGGCCCGAGACGATCGAGGGCGGGCTGGACGGCTTCACCGACGAGCATCGCTCGATCCTGTGAGGGGAGCGCCAGCACGCGGCGCGGTGAAGATATCGCCGCGGCTTTGCCGGACGGCGCAGCTGAGGACGTGCTTGTCCGCGCGTCCGGCGTCTGCGGGATCTTTGACCTGTCGAGTTTGTCGGATCCTGGATCCCCCAGGGCGGAATGACGTGGCATATGGTCAGCCTGCGCGTTCGCGCACCTCCCGCACCCGGCCAGGATAACGGCGGAGGTCGGCGCCTCAGTCGCCGCGCACCGCGGCGTGCATGGCGTCGCCGAACATGTTGGACCATTCCGCCTCCGACAGCTTCTGGTGGCGGCCGAGATATTTGTCGGGCGCTTTCAGATCGGCGCGGGCGGTGGCGCGCTGCACGGCAGGGCGGGCGGCGATCGCCTCGTACCAGCGGCGGGTGGCGGGGCGTTCCGATCCCTGCCGGCCCATGACAAAGGCAGACGCCTGCCCCGGCCACACGGCCATGTCCGCGATCGTATATTCCTCGCCTGCCAGATACGGGCTTTCCGCCAGCCGGTTTTCCAGCACGGCCAGCAGGCGATCATATTCGCGGGTGTAGCGTTCGACGGCATAATCCTGGTCCGCCGGGGCATAGCGCAGGAAATGGCTCGCCTGCCCGCCCATCGGGCCGAGTGCGGCGACCTGCCACGTCAGCCACTGGATCGTGCGGCTGCGCAGCGGGCCGGCAGGCGCCAGGAACTGCCCGGTCTTTTCGCCGAGATATTGCAGGATAGCGCCGGACTCGAACACAGGCAGCGGAGACTCTCCAGCGCCCGGATCATGATCGACGATCGCCGGCAGCTTGCGATTGGGATTGATCCGCCCGAAGCCGGGGCGAAGCTGATCGCCCTCGAAGATGTCATAGGGAATGATCCGGTGCGCCAGACCGGTTTCCTCCAGCATCAGGGCCACCTTCATGCCATTGGGCGTGGCGCAGTAATGAAGGTCGATCATGCCTCTGCCTCGTCGATCCAGCGGGTGAGAATGGCGGTGGTCGCCGCCGGCGCCTCCAGCATCGGCAAGTGGCCGACGCCGGGTAGCGTCTCCAGCCGTGCCCCAGGCATGGCGGCAAGCATGTCGGCCTGCTGCTCGGCGGTGGTGATGCCATCGCCCGTGCCGCGGATCAGCAGGGCGGGCACGGTGATGCGGCCAAGCGAAGGGCGGCTGTCGATCCGGCCCATGATCGCGCGCTGCTGCCGCAAAAAGGTATCCGCGCCGGTATCGGCCGCCATGCGGCGCGCGGCGCCAAGCAGGACGGGGTCGTCGCGCCGGTCGGGCGGAAAGAGCATGGGGATACGCTCCTCGATCACCTGCTCGAAGCGACCGGCGGTGACGAGATCGATATAACCCTGTCGCCGCGCCGTCTGCGCCGGGCCGTCCGCACTGGCCAGGGTGGCGACGAGCGCGAGGCGCGCGACACGGGGCGCGGCGCGGCGCATCACCTCCATGGCGACAAAGCCGCCCATGGCATGCGCGACGAGCGCGAAACGGGGCGGCGCGGCGGCAAGCAGGCGATCCGCCATGCCGGCGATCGTGTCATCCTGCGTGTGATCGGCGTGGCGCACGTCTCGATCCGCCCAGGCGGCGCGTTGCGGCGCCCAGCTTTCCGCCGTCAGGAGCTGGCCGGAGGCGAGCATGACGGGAAGCCTGCTCATGCCGGTGCCACCACGTTCAGCAGCGGCGCGCCGGCTTCCAGGCGCCGGACATTCTCTGCCGCGGCGGCGAGGCTGCGGGCGAGCGTCTCGGGCGTCTGCCAGGCGACATGCGGGCTTACGACGAGATTGGGCGCGGCGAGCAGAGGATCGTCCGGGGACACCGGCTCGGTCGCGAACACGTCGAGCCCGGCGCCGCGCAGGTGACCGCTGGCGAGCGCGCGGGCGAGCCGCGCCTCGTCCACCAGCCCGCCACGCGCGACATTCACCAGCACCGCGCCGCGCTTCATCGCCAGCGGATCGACCATGTGCCGCGTTTCGGGCGTGAGCGGCACGTGCAGCGACACGACATCCGCCTCGGCGACCAGGGTATCGAGCGGCAGGCGGCGATACGGCACGTCATGGTCGCTGCGCGCGGCATAGACGATTTGCGCCCCCAAAGCCGCAAGGGCGCGCGCCAGCCGCGAGGCGCTGGCGCCCATGCCGACCAGGCCGACCGTGCGCCCGGCCACCTCGCCCAGGTCACCCAGCACATGATCGGGCACCGCCCATTCCCCGGCGCGCGTCGCCGCATCGAGCGCCACCGTGCGACGCAGCACCGCCAGCAGCAGCGCAAGCGCGCTTTCCGCCACCGCCTGCGCATTCACGTCCGGCATGTTGCAGACGGCGATGCCGCGCGCGGCGGCGGCATCGAGCGCGACCGTGTTCACGCCGACGCCCAGCTTCTGGATGAGGCGCAGGTGCGGGGCGGCGGCGATGGCGGCGGCCGACACGGGGTGGAGGACGTGGAGCAGCACCTCCGCCTCGCCGAGCGCACCGCCCGGCCCGATTGCGGTGACCGCGCCGGGGCCGAAGGCGGCAAGGATCTGCGCCTGAAAACCGGCGCCGGGGTGCGTGTCGATGACGATCCTCAACGCGCGCCTCCCGCGGGCGAGAGGCGGGCGGCGATCGGGGCGGCAAAGGCCGATGCGCCGGCGAACGCGGCCTGTGCGCCCATGGCTTCCTCGATTCGCAGCATCTCGTTCCACTTCGCCATCCGCTCGGACCGGGTGAAGGAGCCGACCTTGAACTGGCCTGCGTCCCAGCCGACCGCGAGATGCGCGATGGTCACATCCTCCGTCTCGCCCGAACGCGCCGACACGATCGTGCCCCAGCCGTGCGCGCGCGCCGCATCCAGCGCGGCCTTCGCCTCCGTCACCGTGCCGATCTGGTTCACCTTGATCAGCGCCGCGTTGCAGGCGGCGGCGGCGGCGGCGGCCTCGACCCGCTCGGCGCGGGTGACGAGCACGTCGTCGCCAATCACCTGCACCGTGCCGCCGATCGCCCCGGTCACGGCGGCCATGGTGGCGAGATCGTCCTGCGAGGCGGGATCCTCGATCGAAAGAATGGGATAGCGCCGCGTCCAGCCGATCACCGTTTCCGCCATCGCCGCACCATCCATGACGCGATCGTCCAGCGCCAGGCGATAGCCGTTACCATCGCCGAATTCATTGGCGGCGATATCGAGCGAGATGAACACATCCTCGCCCGGGCGATGCCCCGCCGCCTCGATCGCGCGGGTCAGCACGTCCAGCGCCTGTTCGTTGGAGGAAAAGCTGGGCCACCAGCCGCCCTCGTCCGCCACGCCGGCGAGCGGGGCGAGATCCGCCATTAACCGGCCGGCGGCGCGATACACGCCTTCCGTGATCTCCAGCGCGCGGCGGAAGCTGCCGGCGTGCGGGGCCATCACCATGAAATCCTGAATGTCGGTGCGCCGTCCGGCATGCGCGCCGCCGCCGAAGATCTGGATCTCGGGAAGCGGCAGGCGCACCGCGCGATCCTGCGCCAGCCAGCGCCAGACGGGCACCCCCTCCCCCGCCGCCGCCGCGTGAAGCGCCGCCATGGACACGGCCACCACGGCATTGCCGCCGAGCCGCTGCTTGGTCGGCGTACCGTCCAGCGCGGCCAGGGCCGCGTCGACCGCCGCCTGATCGCGCGCGTCCATGCCGGCGAGCATGGGGGCGATTTCCCGCGCAACATTGGCCACCGCATGCGCGACCCCCATGCCGCCGAACGCCGCGCCGCCGTCGCGCAGGTCGATCGCCTCATGCGCGCCGCGCGATGCGCCGGCGGGGGCGATGGCCCGCCCGACTGCGCCATTCGCCAGCCGCACCTCGGCCTCCACCGTCGGCCGGCCGCGCGAATCCCATAGCTGGCGGGCAAGAACGGTGGTGATTGCGTGGCTCATCGTGGCTCCCATCGGGCGATCAGATCGGTGACATCGGGCGTCTCCCCCGTCAGCAGCGCCACGGCGCGGGCGCGAACCAGCGCGCGGGCGGCATCGTCGAGATAGGGCGCCGGCGACTTTCCCTCGACGCGGGCGAGGAGCAGCGCGGCGACCAGCGCCCCGGCGCGGTCGGCAAGCGGGCCGGCTTCCTCCCAACGGACCCCGGCGAGATAATGCGTGGCGAACTGATGTGCCGATTGCGCCAGCGCGGCGCGGTGCTGCGGCAGCCAGACCTGCTTCAGCAACAGGTGCGTGGTGCAGAAGGCAAGGTCAAAGGCCGGGTCGCCGTATACCGCGCACTCGGCATCGAGGAACACGCCGCCCGTCGGGCCGACCAGGATGTTCTTGGGGCTGACATCGCCATGGACCAGCGCGATGCGCCGCTGCGCCAAGGCATCGGCGATGGCGTGCAGGCGCGCAGCCACCTCCGGCACCCGATCGGCGGTCGTGCGGAAAAAGGGCGCGATGCGCAGCGCATCGAACAGCGCGGGATCGCCGAAGTCGCGCGCCACGCCTGCCTCGCCAGCCGTATCGGCGTGGATGCGGGCAAGCGCGGCGCCGAGGCCGGCGGCAAAGGCCGGATCGACCCGGCCGGCGACCAGCGCGTCCCGCCAGACCGGGTGCCGCGCCGGATCGAGCCAATCGAGGACGAACAGGTGATCGGCCGGCGAATGCGCCACCACCACGGGCACCAGCGCGGGATCGATCAATGCCACGCGGCGAAGCCACGCGACCTCGTTTTCCGCGCGGCTGACAGGGGCGAGCCACTCGGCGGCGACGCGCAGCTGCGGCAGCGCGCGCTTCACCACCAGCGGGGGCCGGCCCGGGATGTCCGCGCGCCACACGTCGCACGAAACGCCGCCCGACAGCGCCGTCAACGCAACCGGCGCCCCCTCCGCCACCAGCCCCAGCCGGCGCAGCGCGGCAAGCGTGGCGGCGTCGGCGATCATGCCTTTTGTTCGATCCAGGCCGCCATCAGATCGGCGGCGGTATCGCGATGCGCCTCCGAATCCTCGAAGTAATGCGCGCCCTTCACCAGTTGAAGTTCCTTGTCCGCGGACCCGATGTGATCGAAGATCTTGCGCGCATCGCTGGGAAACACACCGGTGTCGGCGGTGCCCTGCACCACCAGCGCCGGCGTATCGAACTTGGCGAGATGCGGCGCGCCCTGACACGGTGAGGTTTCGAGGCTCCACATGTTGAGCCAGGTGCGAAGCGTGTTGGCGCGGCCGATCGAGGGCGTGCGGTTCGCCACCGCCGGATCGCCGCGATAGCAGCGGCGCGGCGCGCGGTCTGACGGATCGAGCGACGGGTCCATGCACCTGAGATCCCCCCAGCAGCGGAACAGCGCGAAGAGGCGGTCCGGCACGCCGGCCGCGTTCAGCCGGGCAAGCTCCGCCTTGGCCCAATCGGTGATCCGCTGGTTGCGCGCGCGCTGCGCGGCGCGATACCGCTCGACGAACTGGGGCGCATAGGGCGGGCCATTGTCCGGGTTGAAGGGATCGAGCGCCGGGTCGGTCGCCACCGGATCGAATTCGTCCACCACCGACGCATCCATCCAGTCGGTCAGCACCTCCGGCCGGCCCTGATGCGCGTTCAGCGAAATATAGAGATCCGCCTTGATGAGCTGCGCCAGCGCGTCCTCGCCGGCGGGCGGCAGGGCATGGCCAAGCGTGGGGGCGATCGCCTCCGCCTGATAGGCGCCCATCAGCGATCCGCCGCCGGAATTGCCGAGGATCACGATCCGCTCGACCCCCGCCTCCTCACGCAGCCAGCGCATGCCCACGCCGATGTCGAGCAGGGCATGTTCGAGCAGGAACTGATCCTCGAAGCCGCGATAGCGGGTGTTCCAGCCGAGAAAGCCATAGCCGCGACGGGCGAAATAGGGCGCGATATAATGTTCGCTGAAATCGACGTTATAGTGCGTGGCGATCACCGCCGTTCTGGGCCGTCGGCCGGCCGGCGCATAATAGATGCCCTGGCACGGGTGCCCGCCGGCCTGGATGCGCGGCGCGGTGGGCGACACCTTGCCGATGAAGGTCACGTCCAGCCCATCCACATCGCGTCGATCCATGCGACCCCTCCCCTTGTCCTGTTCGTCGCCGGCGGTGCCTTTGCCCGCTCAGCCCTGTGGTGCCTCGTGCCTGCCCGTTGCATCCGCGAAGCTGATGGAGACGGGCGCGCAGCCGGCGATATCCAGCGTGAAGGCGTCGCCGGGGCGCGCCGGCAGCACCGGGCCGAGCGCCCCCGTCATGATGATCTCGCCAGCGCGCAGCGGCTGGCCCCGCCCGTCGGCATGATGCGCCAGCCAGCCCAGCGCGGCGAGCGGCCCGCCCATGGTGGCGCCCCCGATCCCCCGCGATTCCACCACGCCGTTGCGCGCGAGCGCCATGGTAAGGTCGGCCAGTTCATGCAGCGGAACGGCGCGCACCGGCTCGCCCAGCACCACGCCCCAGCCTGAGGCATTATCCGCCACCGTATCGAACAGACGCACGTCCCAGCCGGCAATCGCGCTGTCGACGATCTCCAGCGCGGGCATGAAATGGTCCACGGCGCCGGCCGCGTCCGCGGGATCGTCCACGTCGCGGCCGAGCACCAGCGCGATCTCGCCCTCGACGCGTGGTGCGATAAGTGGCCGGGCGATGGTGTCGCCGCCGCAAAAGCGACAATCGGCCCAGAGCCATCCGCTGTCGGGCTCGTCCACGCCGAACTGGCGCTGGGCGGCGGTGGAGGTCAGCCCGATCTTGCGGCCGATCGTTTGCCCGCCAGCAGCACGGCGCGCGGCGGTGGCGAGATCCTGCACCCGATAGGCATCGGCGAGGCCAAGCGCGGGATGATCGTGGCGCGGCGGGGCGATCGGCACGCCGCTGGCACGGGCGGCGGCGAGGCGCGCGGCGAGATCGGCGTGCACGCTCATGCGCCAGCCCCGGAGAGGCTGGCCGGGGACAAATTCGCCGGCGGAAACTGGGGCGCGCGGCCGAGCTTGCCGGGCAGATCGCGCCCCAGCACGCCGCCGAGCCATCGCGCAGCCTCGATTGCCAGCGCCCGGTCATAGCCGGTGGCGATGTTCGACCGATCGAGCAGGTAGAGCACGTCCTCCGTCGCGACATTGCCCGAAGCGCCCGGCGCGAAAGGACAGCCGCCCGTGCCGCCAAGGGAGGCGTCGATCACCCGCGCGCCCGCC
>NZ_LSKH01000334.1:0-3131 GCF_001557395.1 Sphingomonas sp. CCH5-D11
GAACACCGGCGACGGCTTTATCCCCGGCGCGCCGTGGCAGGTGGCGCAGGCGGCGGCGAAGTGACCCGCCGCGCTGACCAGCCCGGACGGATCCGACGCCTCGCGCGGGCTGGTGAGCGTGCTGCGCGTGTCCACCGAATTGCGCATCACCCAGTGAAGGAACCAGTCAGTGATCGCCCAATGCCCGCTGGACGCGGCGACGTTGATCGCGCCCGACCAGGCGACCAAGAGGCCGAGCAGCCCGAGCGCCAGCGCCGCGAGCGAGGCGCGCAGCCATGTGATCCTCATGCCCGCGCCTCCTGCCGCAACAATCCGCCAAGCACCGCCAGCCCGCCGATCAGATAGGCCGCGCCGCCGACCAGCAGCATGACGACGCCCGACAATTGCTGATCCTGCATCGGATCGAGCAGCGCCATCGCGCCATGGCTGCCATGGCCGGCGGCGTAGAGCGGGCGCGGGGCGAGCGCGATCAGTGCGCCGAGCAAGGTCATGTGCATCGAGGTGAGGAGGAGCACGCCGACGCCGCTCGCCCGCGCCCATGCCGGGCGGGCCAGCACCGCCGACCACAGGAGGACGCCGGCGCCGAGGAATGACAGCTGCTCCACCACCATCACCGCCAGTGACTGCGCCGCGGCGGCGCGCAGCGCGGGGACGTGCCAGGACCAGACCAGCGCCAGCTCCACCATGCTCATGGCGAAGGGGGTGACGATGCGCGGCCAGCGCTGCGCCGGATCGAGCGGCGTGCCGCGCACCGCCAGCGACAGCAACGGCGCGGCGACCGCCACCGCGATCATGTGCGCGATCATATGCCCCGTCATGCCGAGCGGCGCGGCCACCCAGCCGGCGCCCAGCAGCGCGAGCGCGGCGAGAAGCGGCGCGCGCCTCACCGGCAATCCTCGATGAACACCACCGGCGCGGCGGTGAAGATCACGCCGACGAAGCTGAGCCCCGCGAGCAGCAGTGTCGAATAAGCGAGGAAGCGCAGCCGATCCGTTTCCGTCCCCTGTTCATGCGGGGGATCATCCCCCGGCGTGCGCGACTGGACCAGCGCGATCCAGCCGGCCGCCAGGATCACCAGCAGCGCCAGAATGGTGCCGGCCCAGAACAGCACGGGCGCTTCGGCGAAATAGCCCCGCTTGGCGCAGCTGAGCGCCGCCCAGAGATAGGAGAAGAGGAAATGCGCGGCCCAGGTCGTCGGCGGGACGATCAGCGTCCACAAGGTGACGCGCAGGCTGCGGAAGCGGCGATGCAGGCGATCCAGCATGTCAGGTCACCTCCGGGAACAGCCCGAGCGTGCCCCAGCACACGATGGCGGTGAACAGCATGAAGTGATGATACAGCGCGGTGTTGCGGATGTCGGCATCATGCACCGGCGTCGCGCGGCCGGCGATGCTGCGCGCCAGCGCGTAGAATTGCGCAATGGCGCCGACGCCCGAGTGGATCACCGTCCAGATCGCCAGCAGCCACACCATCGCGGAATAGCTGTGCGCGGCGGGATCGAGCCCGTGGAGCCATGGCCCGGCGAGCCCCGCCGGGATCGCCAGCACCGACCCCAAGCCGCCCAGCGCGAGCAGCACGCGCGTCCCCGCCACCGCGCCGCGCCGGTTCAGCTCCCGCGCGGCGATCGTCACCGCCCAGCTGACGGCGGCGAGCCCCAGCGCAACCATCGGCCAGGTGATGCCCGGCCCCGGCATGTCGGGCGGCGGGAACACGGGATGCACCGTCCAGAAGAAATAATAGCCGAACACCAGCCCGGCAAAGGCGGTGGCGTCGGCCAGCATGGTGATGAACATCGCCCACCAGCCCGGTGCCTGCGGCCCGGACAGGTATAGCGGCAGTTCCAGCCCGTGGCCGATCGGCTTGCACGACTTTTCCGGAATCTCCGCCGTGGTCCACAGCCAGGCGAGCACCAGCCCGAGCGTCACCACCCCGCTCGCCAGCGCGGCCCAGTAGAAGTGGAAGGTCGTCAGGATGAACACGCCGCCAAGCGCAAAGGCGGTGAGCATCGGCAGCACCGAGGGCGTGGCCAGACGCACCACGGCGAGCGGACGTGCATCCAGCACGGTGGTGCTGATCGTTTCGCGCCGCCCTTCCTCCGCATCGGGCAGGAAGAAGCGCCCCTCGTCCACCTTGCGCATAAAATCGGGCTGATCCCAGATCGGATAGCGCGTCTCGATCAGCGGAACCGAGCGGACGCCCCAGGGCTCGTTTTCCGGCTCCGCCAGCCATTCCAGCGTGCCCGCGTTCCAGGGATTGCGCTTCGCCTTGCTGCGCGTCGGCGACAGGCACAGGTCGATGACGACGATCAGCATCCCGGCGGCGAACAGATAGGAGCCGATGGTCGAGGCCATGTTGAGCCCGCCCAGCCCAAGCTCCGCCGGATAGGTGAACACGCGGCGCGGCATCCCCAGCAGCCCGGAGAAATGCATCGGGAAGAAGGTGAGATTGGCGCCGGCGAACATCACCCAGAAGGCGCTGCGGCCGAGCCGGTCGCTCAGCTTTTTTCCGGTGATGAGCGGCCAGTAATAATAAAGCCCGGCGATCAGCGGCATCAGCGTGCCGCCGATCAGCACGTAATGAAGGTGCGCGACGACGAAATAGGTATCGTGCGCCTGCCAGTCGAACGGCACGATCGCGACCATGACGCCGGTGAGCCCGCCGATGACGAAGATCGCGAGGCTGCCGGTGGCGAACAGCAGGGGCGTCGAGAAGATCACGCGCCCGGCCGCCAGCGTCGCGATCAGCGCGAAGATCTGCACGCCCGTCGGGATCACCACCGCCTGGCTGGCGGCGGAGAAGAACGCCAGGCTGATCTTCGGCAGGCCGGTGGTGAACATGTGGTGCACCCACAGGCCGAAGCTGAGGAACGCCGTGCCCACCGCCGCGAGGACGATATAGGGATAGCCGAGCAGGTGCCGCTGCGCGAAGGTCGGCACCAGCATGGCGAATAGCGCGATCGACGGCAGGAAGATGATATAGACTTCCGGGTGGCCGAAGATCCAGAACAGGTGCTGCCACAGCAGCGGATCGCCGCCGCGCGCCGCATCGAAGAACGGCCAGTCGAGCAGCCGCTCCATTTCGAACAACAGGTCGCCCGCGATCAGCGGCGGGAAGGCGAACAGGATCATCAC
>NZ_LSKH01000335.1:0-3407 GCF_001557395.1 Sphingomonas sp. CCH5-D11
CCCCCCCCGCGCGCACCCGCGCCTTCCTTCACCCCCCGAAAGATCGAAGAGAGTTGATAAGTCGATCGCCTTAGACAATCCTGCGCCGCAAAATTGATAGGGAGAGGATCATGGCCGACTTCGCGCTGGTGACGGATGGACTGCGCTTTCCGGAGGGCCCCGTGTTCATGCCCGACGGCAGCATCGTGCTGGTCGAGATCGAGCCCGGCCGCATCACCCGCGTTGCGCCGGACGGCGCCAAGAGCGTCATCGCCACGCCCGGCGGCGGCCCGAACGGCCTGGCACTCGGCCCGGACGGAATGCTCTATTGCTGCAACAACGGCGGCTTCGACTGGCACGAGAACCAGGGAATGCTCGCGCCCGGCGGCATTGCCAGCAACTATTCCGGTGGCCGCATCGAGCGGATCGACCCGGCAACCGGCACGGTTGAAGTGCTCTACAAGTCGGGTGACTTCGGCTGTGTGCTGCGCGGGCCCAACGATCTGGTGTTCGATGCGCACGGCGGCTTCTGGTTCACCGATCACGGCAAGATGGATCACAAGAAGCGCATCCACGATGTCGTCGGCATCTTCTATGCCAAGGCGGACGGCAGCCATCTGGAGGAAGTCGTCTTCCCGTCCAACAATCCCAACGGCTGCGGCCTCTCACCTGACGGCAAGGCGCTTTACGCGGCGGAGACCTATACGTGCCGCCTGATGAGGTTTGACGTGACGGCGCCGGGCAAGGTCGATCAGTCGGCCGGGGTCGGCGGTGCGGGAACGCCGGTCTATCGCCCTGCCGGCTGGAAGTTCTTCGATTCGCTCGCCGTGGAGGCTTCGGGCAACATCTGCGTCGCGACTATCGGCGAATGCGGCATCAGCGTGATCTCGCCCGCGGGCGAGCTGGTCGAGTTCGTCGCGACGGACGATGTCTTCACCACCAACATCTGCTTTGGCGGAGAGGATATGCGCGATGCCTATCTCACGCTTTCCGGCACTGGTCGCCTGGTGAAGACCCGCTGGAACCGACCGGGCCTGAAGCTCGCTTATTGACGCTCCCGCTCCGTCATGCCGGCCATCGTGCCGGCATCCATTTGCCATCCCGTTTCGCCCCGCTAAGGACGCTTCATGCGCGATACCGTGATTTTCGATTTTGGTGGCGTGGTCACCTCCTCGCCGTTTGAAGCGTTCAACCGTCTGGAGCGGGAGCGCGGGCTGCCGCATGACCTGATCCGCCGGATCAATGCCAGCAACCCGGATGACAATGCCTGGGCGCTGTTCGAGCGGGCCGAGATCGATGCGGCCGGCTTTGATACCAAGTTCGCCGAGGAAGCCATGGTGCTCGGCCATGAGCTGCGCGGCGAGGACGTGCTTTCGCTCCTCTCCGGCGACATCCGACCGCGCATGGTGCACGCGCTCGATTGGCTGAAGACCAACGGCTATCACATCGGCTGCATCACCAACAACGTGCCAGCGGGCGAGGGCGCGGGCATGTCGCGCAGCGCCGAAAAGGCCGCCAAGGTGGCAGAGGTGATGGCCCGCTTCCATCATGTGATCGAATCGAGCAAGATCGGCATCCGCAAGCCCGATCCGCGCATCTACGAACTGATGCTGACCACGCTCGGCAAGCCGGCGGCGAATTGCGTCTACCTCGATGACCTCGGCATCAACTGCAAGCCGGCCGCCGCGCTCGGCATGCATGCGATCAAGGTTACGGGCGAGGCGCAGGCGCTGGACGATCTCGCCGATGCGCTCGGCGTGGAACGCGGCACCTTCTGATCCTGCCGTCTGTCCCCGGGCATGATCGGCTGACGGACCAGATCCGGCTTCCGGCAGATCGGTTGCCCCTGCCATGCCCGGGCGCTAACTCGTATCGTTCGATACGAAAGGCGCACGCATGAACAAGCTCTATCCGGACACCGCTTCGGCGCTCGACGGCCTGCTGCATGACGGCATGACGATCTGCGCCGGCGGCTTCGGCCTGTGCGGCATCCCCGAGCGGCTGATCGACGCGATCCAGGCCGCCGGCGTGAAGGATCTGACGATCGCCAGCAACAATGCCGGCATCGACGGCGAAGGGCTCGGCAAGCTGCTGCGCACGCGTCAGGTGAAGAAGATGATCTCCTCCTACGTGGGCGAGAACAAGGAATTCGAACGCCAGTATCTGTCGGGCGAACTGGACGTCGAATTCTGCCCCCAGGGCACGCTTGCCGAGCGTTGCCGTGCGGGCGGCGCCGGCATCCCCGGTTTCTACACCAAGACAGGCGTCGGCACCCTGGTGGCCGAGGGCAAGGAAGTGAAGCTGTTCGACGGAGAGGAATATATCCTCGAACGCGGCATCCGCGCCGATCTCAGCATCATCAAGGGCTGGAAGGCCGATGAGGCGGGCAACCTCGTGTTCCGCAAGACGGCGCGTAACTTCAACCAGCCGATGGCCACTGCCGGCCGGGTCTGCGTTGCGGAGGTCGAGGAGGTGGTCCCGGTCGGCAGCCTTGACCCGGATTCGATCCACCTGCCCGGCATCTATGTGAAACGCATGATCGTCGGCGCACCCTACGACAAGAAGATCGAGTTCCGCACCACGCGGGCGCGGGAGAACGCATGATGACCGGGCAGACCAGGGGCTGGGACCGCAACCAGATGGCGGCGCGCGCCGCGAAGGAGCTGCGCGACGGCTATTATGTCAACCTCGGCATCGGCATTCCGACGCTGGTGGCGAACAACATCCCCGCCGGGATCACCGTCACGCTGCAAAGCGAGAATGGCATGCTCGGCATCGGCCCCTTCCCCTATGAGGGCGAAGAGGATCCCGATCTCATCAACGCTGGCAAGCAGACGATCAGCGAACTGCCGAGCAGCGTCTATTTCGGCTCCGACCAGAGTTTCGCGATGATCCGCGGCGGCCACATCGACCTGACGGTGCTGGGCGCAATGGAGGTCGCCGAGAATGGCGACATCGCCAACTGGATGATCCCCGGCAAGATGATCAAGGGCATGGGCGGCGCGATGGACCTCGTCGCCGGCGTCAAGAAGATCATCGTCGTCATGGAGCATGTGGCGAAGGACGGCAGCCCCAAGTTCATCCCCGCCTGCACCCTGCCGCTGACCGGCAAGAATGTGGTCGACATGATCGTGACGGACCTGGCGGTGTTCCAGCGCCCGGATCACCAGAGCGCATTCCGCCTCGTGGAGCTGGCCCCCGGCGTCAGCGCCGACGAGATCGCCGCAAAGACGACAGCCTCCTACGAAGTCGCGCTCTAGATCTGATCAATGCCCCGAAAAGCGCCTCCCCGGCGAAGGCCGGAGCGAGGTGGGAAGGCGTCGGCAAAGGTCGGTAAGGCTACCAGCTTTGCTCCCCAACTGGCCCCCGCCCGTCGCCTGGGCAGTAAATCAAACTGGATAGATCACGCGCAAAAACCGCCACATTCC
>NZ_LSKH01000034.1:0-2344 GCF_001557395.1 Sphingomonas sp. CCH5-D11
GCCGCTTGGGGGCGGGGCGGGGGCGCTGGCTCCACGAGCGTTGGGGTATGCTTCCGGCCGTCGACATCGCCGTCCCGCGAGAGTTGCGCCTTCTGCCGGTCGTCTGCGTGTCACATGCCATTGAAGCCGCGCGCGCCAGACGCTAAGCGCCGGGCGACATGGGCATCAACCTCAACCCCTTCACCTGGTGGAACGGCGCCACCATCGGCACCTGGTTCGGCTTGCGCGGCAAGACGCGCATCGGCGAGGACGCGCTTGGCAACGTCTATTACGAGGGCGGCAGCGACACGGCGGGCAATCCGCGCCGCTGGGTGATCTACAATGGCGCGAACGATGCCAGCCGCGTGCCGCCGGAATGGTTCAGCTGGCTGCACCGCCATGTGGATGCGGCGCCCGAGCGTGCGCTGCCGCCGCCGCGTGCGTGGCAGAAGCCGGCGCGGCCGAACCTGACCGGCACCCCGGAGGCGTATCGGCCGACCGGCGCACTGGAAAAAGGCGGTCACCGTCAGTCTGCGACCGGTGATTACGAGGCGTGGAGCCCCGACGCGTGAAGCCGGCTGTCGCGGCCGGCGCGCTTGCCGTTGCCGCATTGCTTGGGGTTGGTGCGTGGCAAGGCGCGCGCTGGCTCGGCGGCGATGGTGACGATACGCGGCCCGCGACCAGCCAGCAGGTGCCCAATGCCGCGGACGACGATACGCCGTCCGATGTCGTGACGGTGGAGGGCGATGCTGCGCCGGTGGATGCCGGCAGCACGCCAATGGCGCAGCGCAGCGCCGTGATCGGCCTGCTCAACAAGCGCAACGGCGTCAGCCGCGATCTCACCATGAAGCCGGGGCAGGCGCTGCGTGTGGGGGACACGGTGGTGCGTCTGCGCGCCTGCGAGCGTACCGCCCCTTGGGAGCAGGAGCAGCTGACCGGCGCATTCCTCCAGCTCGACGTGCGCGGCAGCGACGAAAAGTGGCGTCGGGCCTTTTCCGGCTGGCTCTACAAGGAGCGGCCGACGCTCAACGTGGTGCAGCACCCCATTTATGATGTGTGGCCCAAGAGCTGCACGATGTCCTTCCCGGACAGGGGGCCGGAAACCGACGTGCTCGCACCGCCGTCCAGCGCGCGGAAATCAGCCCCCGGGGTACGCCAGGAGCCGCCCCCGCGTGCCGAGGATGGCCCAAGCACCTCCGACAGCGCGTCGCCCAGCAACGCCATATAGTCCTCCCGGTCGATCTCGATCGCGCCGAGCGAGGCGAGATGATCGGTCATGAACTGGCAGTCCAGCAGGGTGAAGCCGCCAAAGCGCAGCCGCGCCACCAGCGCCGCCAGCGCGGCCTTGGATGCGTCGGTCGTTCGGCTCACCATGCTTTCGCCAAAAAAGGCGCGCCCAATCGCCAGGCCATATAGGCCGCCTACCAGGCGATGGCCCTCCCAGCATTCGATCGAATGGGCAAAGCCGGCAGCGTGCAGTTCCAGGAAGACTCGCTCGATCGACGGGTTGATCCAGGTCTCCGGCCGGTCGCTGGCCGCTTCGGCACATAGCGCGATGACCGATTGAAAGGCCGTATCGGCAGTCAGCCTGAACCGTTCGGAACGCAGCGTCTTGCGCAGGGATCGGGACAGGTGAAAGCCGTCCAGCGGCAGGACGGCGCGTCGCCGCGGCTCTACCCAAAAGACGCCCGGCGCATCGCGGGCATCGGCCATCGGAAACACGCCAACGGCATAAGCGCCCAGCACGGATGCCGGATCGAGCACGTCATAGGAACGATGGCGCGTCATGGCTGGCGCGCATGATAGGTAGGTGCCGCCGCCCCTGCAAAGGCGCGACGGCAGAAATGAACAAAGTTATTCGTGGCAGGAAAGCGCGCCCTTGCCGGGCAGCTCGACCTTCACATTTGCCGTGTCGCCGGTCAGCTTCCAACCGCCCTCTGCGGTCAGCGGCTCGCCCGCGGTCGGCGCGGTCAGCGTCGTCGGCGTGCCGCCCTTTTCGGTGCGCACCACCACCTGCTTGTCGCCTTCGAAGAAGGTCAGATAGACAAGGCTGTTGTCACTGCAGCGCATCGTCTTGTCGGCCTTGATCGCGGGCGGCAGTTCAATGGAACCGGCGTTGGCGAGTTCCGAGGCCATCGGATCCGGGTTGGAATCCAGAACCTCGGGTTCCGAATTGGAGTTACATGCGGCAAGCGCGAAAAGCGCCGCGGCGGCAAAGGGGAAGGGGCTCTTCATAACGTCCCGCGACTTCGCCGATGCAGCATGGAGCGTCAAGGCAGGGGAGTGCTCCAGAGATATTTTATTGCAGTAAAGCTGTCCTGAACGCGGTGCGATGACGCGAAAACGGCGGTGAGGATGGCATGGT
>NZ_LSKH01000336.1:0-2971 GCF_001557395.1 Sphingomonas sp. CCH5-D11
CGGCAGGCGGGGCTGAGCAATTCGCGGTGAGCACGCCGCAGACGGTTCGCAACACAGGCGCGATCACGGCGGTCAACGGCGGCGCGGTGCGGTCTTCCGGCGCAGTCGAGAACAGCGGCACGATCACCGCGACCGGCACTGGCGTGCTGCTGGATTTCAACGGCGCGCTGACGAACACCGGCGCGATCCGCTCCACGGCGGGGACTGCCGTCAGCATCGGCTATTCGGGTGGCTATGAAACGGTCAACGACGGCGACATCGCCGGGGCGACGACCGGCGTGTCCCTGTCGGGCGGCAGGTTCACGAACAACGGCACCATCACAGGCGGCAGCGCCGGCGTCGCGCTGGGCGGAACGCTGATCAACAGCGCGAGCGGCACGATCACCGGCGGCACCGCCGCAGTCGCTCGCGGCAACGGCGCGGCGCGCCTCGTCAATGCGGGCACCATCAACGGGACGGTCGATTTCGTCGCGACCACCCCGTATGATTCCACCGGCGACCTCTTCGTCGACGATGGCGGAACCGTTACCGGCACGATCCGGCTGGGCGGGGGCGACGACGAACTGGTCGTGACGATGGGCGCCGATCCGGCGCGGCCGCTGGCCGGCGCGACCGGCGGCGTGGACGCAGGCGCCGGCTATGACACGCTGCGCTACCGCGTGAATGCGGACGCCGATGCGGCGCTCACGCTGGCCGGCGGTTTCGAGGGGCTGGCGTACGAGCTGGCGGATGACGCCAAGCTGACGCTGACCGCCGCAAACCCGATCACCACCACGATCGGCTTGACCGGCGACGGCACGGTGACGCTGAACGGCGCGATCTCGACCACCGATCGCTCGCTGATCAGCACCGTGATCCTGAGCACCGCGCAGCTGACGGGTGAGGGAGATGAGCTGGAGGACGAACTGGCGATCGTCAACAACGGCGATCTGACGCTGACCACGAGTGCGCAGAATTACAGCTACAATCTGACCGCGGCGATCTTCGCCGGATCGGGTTATCCCAGCAGCACGACCGACGTGACCAACAACGGCACGATCACGGTCATCAACGCGCCGGGCATCTATTATCCCGCCGTGGGGATCTTCGGCGGAGCGAGCGTCACCAATAGCGGCACGATCAGCGTGACGGGCGGTGGCGCGGCGATCACGGGCGCGGAAGACGTGATCAACAGCGGCACGATCACCGCGTCTGGTACGGCCGCGACCGCCACGGGCGTCAGCGACTTCGCCACCCTGACGAACAGCGGCACGATCCGGGCCGACGGAGTGGCGGTGCAGAGCGGCTATGGCTCCCGGACGCAGGTGACGAACAGCGGCACCATCGAGAGCCAGCTCGCGACGGCCATCGTCGCTGGCTATTATGGCACGGTGACCAACGAAGCGGGCGGCACGATCAGCGGCGCGACGGCGGTGCAGATGTCCGGCCCGGCAACGCTGGTCAATCGTGGCGCGATCATCGGCAACGTTGAGGCCGCTCGCTATTCCTACGGCTCCATGATCTACGTCGCGGACGGCGGAACGCTGACGGGCGACCTGCGCTTCGGCATGGGTGACGACACGCTGATCCTGTTCGGTGACGAGACGGGGATCAGCGGCACGATCGACGCGGGGACGGGAACAAACACCCTGATCCATGCACGCCGCGAAAGCAGCACGGTCACCCTGGGCGGGATCACTGTGCCGACGTTCGATGCACTCGGCGTGCGCGCACTGGGCAGCGATACGCAGGTGACGGTGCGCGCCGAGGCGCCGTTTGTGGGTGACCTGACGCTGTCGGGCGATGGCATGATCGTCAATACAGCGACGGTCACGGGTGTTGTACGCACGAGCAATTACTACGGATACGATTTCACCAGCGCTGACCTGATCGGTCCAATCGCCTTTACCAACGAGGGGACGATCGAAGGCGGCTTCAACGGCAGTGCGCGCAGCTTCGCCAACACGGGCGCGATTACCGGCACGGTGCCGGACAATTATGCCGTTTCGGTGTGGTCGTCCGATACGCTGGCATTCGACAATAGCGGCACGATCGCGGCGTCGGATACTGCCAGCGGCGCGCCGGCAGTGGGGCTGACCGGCTCTTACGCCAGCGCTGTAGACGCGATCAACAGCGGCACGATCACCGGCGGGATCAGCGTTGCCCTGCAACAGAATTATCTCTTCCCCGACCAGCAATCACCAATTGCGACCAGCACCGCGTCGCTGACCAACAGCGGCGTGATTACCGCGGACGGCCTGTATGCGGCGGGTGTGTCGATCAGTGTCGACGCGTCCAACGGCGTTGCTGGCCGTGCGGTCCTCGACAACAGCGGCACGATCGAGGCCACGGGTCAGGGCGGGCTGGGTGCCTATGTCGGGTTTACCGACTATTACGGCCAGCCCGGTACTGCGGCGATCGAGGTCAGCAATGCCGGCACGATGCGCGCCAACGGCGGGGGTAGCGAGAGCAGCTATACCGACTGGTATGGCGACACCTATCGCTACACCAGCCCTGCCGCAGCGCTGTGGCTTGACGGGCTTCCAACGTACATCGGCGTGCCGGGCGAAAACCCGACGATCGCCACGATCACCAACGCCGGCACGATCGAGGCGACCGGCGAGCGATCGGTCGCGATCATGGGCCGCGAGGTGGCGCTTGACCTTGCCAACAGCGGCACGATCACCGGCGGGGCGGGGACGGTGCTTGCCGCGAACGACAGTCTCGCGCTGTCGTCCGGCAATACCTATCTGGCCGGCGCGATCCAGACGACCGGCACCGGCAGTGATCGCGTGGTCAACACCGGCACGATCACAGGGTCCATTGCACTTGGCGCGGGCGACGACCGGATCGAGAATTACGGCCGGATCGATGGCGACGTGTTCCTGGGGGCGGACGACGACACCTTCCTGCAGCGTGCGAGCGCGATCCTGACGGGCACGGTGGACGGCGGCGTCGGCAGCGACAGCCTGATCGTCGATGCCACCGGCGG
>NZ_LSKH01000337.1:0-3711 GCF_001557395.1 Sphingomonas sp. CCH5-D11
ACATATTCTTTGCAGTCGAGATTTATGTCGAGCGGTTCGCACGCAGGCGCGGATTTACGGGATGAAGACATCGATTTTACTCCAGATAATTAAGGTGCCCCCAGCCCCAACAAGCTGGAGGATCTATGACGTCGCCAAAAACGGTCGTTTCATACGGACGGCCCAAGCCCTGGACGGGAGACACTCCCACCCCAGATACTCTATCCACCGCCTTCCACTCTTCTCTTCTGGGGACTGCGGCAGTTGCAGCGGGGCTTTACAAAACGGCCGCTCGCCATTTCCTGCACTGGATCGATCAGCAGGGCATCGCGGTCTCGATTGTTGATGACGCTGTCGTCCGCCGCTTCGAGAAGCATCGGTGTCGCTGTCGGGGTTTTTCCCGCCATGAGCCCAACCGTCCGAAGTTCACCAGCAAGGTTCGGCGGTTTGTTCGCTTCCTGGAGGACCGGGGTATGGTCGCCGTGCCCGATGATATCGATCATCTGGACACGGCGTTGGCGGATTACGCGACATTCCTCGTGCAGGAGCATTACAGCGCGGCGAGCATCAAGAGCTACCGTTCGGAGGCAGCGCACTTTGCCGCGTGGGTGCGCGTTTCTCGCCTGCGCTGGCAGGATGTCACTGATAAGCATGTTGCCTTGTATGCTGGCCACAGCTGTCGTTGCCCGGTTTACCGCAAGCGCGGAACGCTGATCGGCCATCACGGTCCGTTACGCCGCAGTAAGGGCGCGCGGCGCTTCCTTGGATTTTTGCGCGACCGGCAGATACTTCCGCAGGCAGAGAGCCAACCGTATGAAGACGAGGATCTGACAGCCTATAAGGCTTGGCTGAAGGCCCATTGCGGCAGTTCGGCTGCGACGATCCGTCGTTACAGCGACGAAGTGAAGCGCTGGTATTTGTTGCTCGGTCCTCCATCGGATCTGGACGCGGCTACCATCAGAAGAATCGTTAGCCACCGCATCACCGAGGTGCCCGGTTCTGCACCGACCGTCGCCGGCATCATACGGAGCTATGTGCGCTTTCTTGTCTCACGCGGGGAGTGTGACGCGGCGTTGCAACATGCCTTTCCGCCCATCAGGCGCTATCGGCTCGGCACCCTGCCACGTTATATGGACGAGGCGACGGTCGAGGGGATGATTGCGTCCTGCAAAACCGATACTGCGGTCGAGATTCGTGACAAGGCCATCATCCTTCTACTTGCCAGGCTCGGCCTGCGAGCCGGTGACATTTGGCAGCTCCGTCTAGCGGATATCGACTGGAACGAAGGATGTCTGAGGGTTTGCGGCAAGAGCAGGCGGCCCGATCGCCTGCCGCTGCCCCAGGATGTAGGGGATGCGATCCTCGACTATATCGAGCGGGCCCGCCCACCGATAGACGAGGAGCGGTTGTTCGTTCGGGTGCAACCTCCATTCCGGCCGTTCAACTCGTCGGCCGAGATCGCAGGCATCGTAGCGCGTGTATTCCATCGGGGCGCCATCGAGGGCGTGCCGACGGGTGCCCATGCCTTCCGGCATTCGCTGGCAACACGGATGCTGCGCGCCGGCGCCGGCCTTGAATCGGTCGGCACGATCCTGCGCCACCGTTCCCCGGCGACCACCGCCATCTACGCCAAGGTCGACGTCCCGATGCTGCTCAAGGTCGCTCAGGATTGGCCGGGAGACGCGGCATGATGAACGCTCAGATCGAACGCTATGTCGCGTTACATCGCAGTTTCGGCCGCAAGTTTGACGCGCAGGAACGGTGGCTCCGTCTCTTTGCCAGCTATGCCAACGACCTCGGCGATCGGCACATCAAAGTCGAGCGGATCTACGATTGGTGCCGATCGGCCAGTTCCCAGAACGTGGCCCGGGACAGGTTCGACCACCTCCGCCGCTTCTGCCTCTATGCCCATGCCGAGGATCAGCAGCATCAGGTGCCGCCAGCAGGCGTCTTCGGAAGAGGGAAGCGACGCCGCCCGACACCACATATCATCGAGCCCGAACAACTCAGAGCGATCATGCAGGCCGCCCTTGATCTTCCGCCCAAAGGCAAGATCAGCCCGCATACTTACCACTACCTATTCGGCCTGCTGGCGACGACCGGCGTGCGGATATCCGAGGCGCTCGCACTCCAGTGTAATGATGTGGTCGACGACGGCCTCGTTATCCGGAACGGCAAATTTGGCAAGCAACGCCTCCTGCCGATCCAGCCATCAACGCGAGAGGCGCTCGATACGTATCTCAGCATTCGCAGAAGGCTGAACGCCCGCGGCGATGATCTGTTCGTCACCACGAGAGGCCGGGCGCCACACCAGACGGTCGTTCACATCGTCTTCGTCAGATTGGCTCGTAAGCTGGGTTTCCGCGGTCCGACCGGAACCAAGGGCATTCGCGTCCACGACCTGAGGCACACCTTCGCCGTTCGGTCGCTGGAGTCCTGCCAGCACGATCGGGAGGCGATCCGGCATCACTTAGCAGCGCTCAGCACCTATCTTGGCCATACGGATGTAGCCAACACATACTGGTATCTCGAAGCAACACCGGTCCTCCTTCGTGACATCGCCGCAGCAGGTGAGCAGCTTTTCCGAGGAGACGCGGCATGACCGCGCTCGCCACCCATCTCGCTGCGTTCCTGCGCGAACATCTGCCTCGCGAACGCAACGTCAGCCCACATACGGTGACGACCTACGCGAACTGCTTCGCGCTTCTGGTCCGGTTCGCAGCCAACCACCTGAAGCGGCGCCCCACCGACTTGACGATTGAGGATTTCGATCCCGCGCTGATCATGGCGTTTCTCGACCATTCGGAGGAGGCAAGGAAGAACAGTCCCAGAACCCGCAATGCCAGGCTTGCGGCGATCCGGGCGTTCTTCCGTTACGTCGAGTATCGCGTCCCAGCCTGCCTCGATCTCGCGCTGCGTGTACGTGCCGTGCCGACAAAGCGGACCGACACGACCCTGATCGACTATCTGACGCGGGACGAGATCACCGCGCTGCTCGATGCACCCGATCCTCAGTCTCGCCTGGGCACCCGGGATCGCGCCATGTTGCACCTCGCCTACGCTGGCGGTCTGCGGGTCGCCGAGTTGTTGTCGCTACAGATGCAAGACTTTCCGGAACGCTCGCTCGCAACGGTCCACATCATCGGCAAGGGGCGGCGCGAACGCATCCTCCCTCTCTGGCGCGAGACACAGGCAAGTCTTCGGGCCTGGCTTGCTGTTCGCCCGCAATGTCAGGCGATGGAGATATTTCTGAACGCTCATGGCGAGCCGATGACGCGCGACGGATTTGCGTTCAGGCTCGCCAAGCATGTAGCCACGGCGGCGAAGAAGCAGCCGTCGCTGCTGCGCAAGCGGGTCACGCCCCACGTGCTCCGGCATTCCTGCGCGATGCACACGCTCGCTGCGACCGGCGACATCCGCAAAGTGGCGCTCTGGCTTGGGCATGCCAGTATCCAGAGCACGGAAGCCTATCTGCGGGCCGACCCCGAGGAAAAGCTGCAAATCCTCGCTGCGCATGGGTCGCCATTGGTCAAGCCAGGCCGCTTCAGGCCGCCAGCGGATCCGCTGATCATGATGCTCAACGACGTTCGAAAACGAGCATCGCCCCGGGGCCGTAGCGCGCCTGGCATCCAGTCACCTTAATTATCTGGAGTAAAACCGATGTCTTCATCCCGTAAATCCGCGCCTGCGCGCGAACCGCTCGACATAAATCTCGACTGCAAAGAATATGTG
>NZ_LSKH01000338.1:0-2896 GCF_001557395.1 Sphingomonas sp. CCH5-D11
ACTGCTCCGCCCATTGTCAGATAATCCGAGCAGAAAATCGCTCCGTTTGCGAGCACACGCCGCTACGATTGCAAGCGCCTACATGTATCCATAATCGCTCCCGCGACCGGCACGATGCTGCCGCCAAATCGTTGATGGCCTGACGGAAATTCGAGGGAGAACATCGAATGCGTAGCCTGGTTGCTGTGTTCACGGTCGGGATATTCGCGATCGCGACCCCTGCCGGCGCGCAGGACATGCCCGGCGCAGTCGATCTGGGCGCGCAAGCGCGCACCCAGGTTCAGTCAGCGACTGCTCGTGGCTATGCCGAACGGGGCGGGGCGGCGACCGCGCGAGGTCCGAACGGGGTGCCACTGTCCGCTCGCGCGAAAAGCTATTGCGACAGCTATTCCGCACGGTTGCGCCAGTACGGCGCGAAGGATGGGCGAGTGATGAAGCTGGCAGCGGCCTGCCGGCAGGCAGGCTATCGCTATTGATCTCACCGCGCGATCGGCACCTGATCGATCCGCGTGGTCCAGGACGGGCTCTTGAAAGCACGCTTGGTGTCGTAGCTCTTCTGGCCAAAGCCCTCGGAGGCAAGCCGCATCGTGTTGCGGCCGAACCGCCCGTTGAGCCCGTCGATCGCGGCGAGCAGGGCAGGGGATCGCGGATCGGGCACCGCGAACAGGTCGGCCTGGTGCGCGGTCATCGGCTCCAGCCCCTCGAGCATGACGCCGCACTTGGTGTAGACGCCGCCAGTTTCGTACATGACATCCGCCATGCGGCCCGCCATACCGCCGATCACGCGCGGATCATTGGTCGCCGGCGACAGCCGCGCTATGCGCGAGGCGGACGGCGCGTTGGGCTTGAACCGGCTTCCGTGGGCAAAGGCGATCAGGCGGGTGGCAGCGAGATCCTGCGCGCGGATCTTCTCGGCCGCGCGGACCGCGCGGCGCACCATCGCCTCGCGCAGCGCCGCGACCTCGCGCACCGGCTCACCGAAGCAGCGGGTCACCGCGGTCGCCTTGGACGGGGGCGGCTCCGGCTCGAAATCGGTGCATTCGACGCCGTTCAGCTCGCGCACGAGCCGCTCCAGCACCACCGTCCCCACGTCGCGCGCGACCTCCGGGGGGAGGGCGGCAAGATCGGCCGTCGTCCTGACGCCGAGCGGTCGCAGCCGCTCGGTCATCGCTCGCGCGATGCCCCAGACCTCCTCGACCGGCCATTGCGCGAACAGGCGCCGCCGCAGCTCGATGTCGTGCAGGTCGACCACGCCCTTCCAGACCTTCTCCGACGCCTTAGCGAGGGCGTTGGCAACCTTGCTCAGCGTCCGGGTCGGGCCAAGCCCGATGCGGATCGGCAGGCCCGTCGCACGCTTGACGGCCGCGATCACGCGGTGCGCGGCCGCCACGTCGCCCAGGCCGTTCGGGAGCACCGGCAGGCGAAAGAACGATTCGTCGATCGAGTACACCTCGACCGTGCAACTGTGCTCGGCGAGGACCTGATTGAAGCGACGATTCATGTCGGCATACAATTCGTAGGAACTGCTGCGGTATTGGATGCCATGCTCGCGGACGATATCACGAATCTTGAACATCGGCGCACCCATCTTGATGTGCAGCGCCTTGGCCTCCTCGGAGCGCGCGATGGCGCAGCCGTCCCCGTTACTCAGCACGATGAGCGGTTTATCGCGCAGCGACGGGTCGAATACCCTCTCCGACGAGCAATAGAAGTTGGAGACGTCAGCGATCGCCCACATGGCGGTCAGCCCTGCAGGTTGCGCACGGAGGCGCGGACGACGCCCCACACTTCGACACTCTCATCCGCGATCACCGCGTCGTAGCGCATCCGCGCGTTGCGGGCCTCGAGGACCGGCTTGCCGTCGCGCCAGACCAACTGGCGGATCACGAAGCCCCCGTCGACCACGGCGATGACGATGCGGCCGCTAACCGGCGTGGCGTCGCGATCGACCACCACCACGTCGTCATCATAGATTCCAGCGTCGATCATGGACTGTCCGCTGACCCGGAACACGAAGCTGGCGGCGCGGTCGAGGCGCAGCAGCGCCACGAGATCGATCGCGGTTTCCTCCCAGTCCTGGGCAGGCGAGGGGAAGCCAGCGCCGGCCGCGCTCACCACCCTCAGGCGAAACGCTGGCGGCAGATCGGCGATCGGCATCGGTTGGGACAGGGGAATCACACACGCGGACATGCGCGCATGATATGCTGGATAAGAACATGAAGGGAACGAGATTTTCCTTTTGTTCTCATTTCGCATGACTCATAGAGTCATGGATGCCGATCCGCCCCGAAAACCGCTGGCTGTACCCGATCGACTGGCCGCTGCTGTCGGACCAGATCCGGTTCGTGCGGGCAGGAGGGCGCTGCGAACGCTGCCGGCGACCGCATCTTCGGCACGTCGCGCATCTGGGCGATGGGCGCTGGTGGGATAGCGAAGCGCGATGCTGGCGATCGGGAGAGGGGCGACGGGTGAAGGTCGGCGACCTCTTCGCGCTCGACGTCGTGCGGATCACCTATGTCGTGCTGGCCTGCGCGCATCTGGATCATGATCCTGGCAATAGCGCGCCGCGCAATCTCGCCGCGCTATGCCAGCGATGTCACATGCTCCACGATGCCGAGGAGCATCGCTGGCAACGCTGGTGGAATGCGTTTCGGCTGCGCGCGCTGCAGGATCTTTACGAAGATCCGCGACACGCTCGCGCGCGAGAACGACGGCGCGGCTAACTCGCGACTGACTGGCAAGCCTTAGCTGCGAAAAAGCCACGTCAGTCTCTGCAAGAACGATGCCGGAAATCTGCTAAGCCATTGATTTAACATAAGATATATTATCGAACAAAACAGGTGTAGGCGCTAAGTAGAAATGACACTGCTCCGCTAGATAGAAAAGGCACACAGTG
>NZ_LSKH01000339.1:0-354 GCF_001557395.1 Sphingomonas sp. CCH5-D11
CGGATGCTGACGCTGACGCAGATGCCGACGCTGACGCCGATGCGGACGCTGACGCAGATGCGGATGCGGATGCTGATGCTGATGCTGATGCCGACGCCGACGCCGACGCAGATGCAGATGCAGACGCAGACGCAGACGCAGACGCTGACGCGGATGCCGACGCCGACGCCGACGCAGACGCCGACGCCGACGCAGACGCCGATGCTGACGCAGACGCCGACGCGGACGCGGACGCGGATGCGGACGCTGATGCTGATGCTGATGCTGACGCCGACGCGGATGCTGACGCTGACGCGGATGCCGACGCCGACGCCGACGCGGATGCTGACGCCGACGCCGACGCAGACGCGGATG
>NZ_LSKH01000340.1:0-13079 GCF_001557395.1 Sphingomonas sp. CCH5-D11
CCCCGACCCCCACACCCACATCCGCGCCGGTCGCCAGGACGACGGTGACCAGCGTCGCCGAGCCGAGCGCGGCTCCCGCGCGGACCACCGCCAGCACCGCCCGCACGGTTCAGCCCGCAGCGTCGAGCAATGCTGTCGCGGCCGAGCCGAGCGCGCAGTCGAGCAGTTCGACCTACACCTATCCCAAAGGGGACATGGCGGCGGCACGCGCCGCGGCGAAGGCACTGGCGACCCCGGCACGCCAGGCTTCGGGCGGCATCATCTCCTCTACCGATCTGCCCTCGACCATCCCGGGCTTCAGCAGCGGCACGCAGCCCGGCGAAGCCTATGCCGATGATCCCGATGCGCTGATCGCGGCCGGCGGGTCGGCCGCTGGCGCGAACGAGGCGTGGCAGCTCGTCACCGATCCGGGCCGCAAGGTCGTGACCGTACCTGCCGGCGATCTCACGCGCGCGCAGGACGTCGAGAAGGACCCGAACAGCTATCTCGCCGGTCAGTCGGTGGGCGGCGCCGACGGTAGCTGCAAGCCGCTGCCTCCCAACGGCACCACCGATTATTACGAGGCGACCTGCAACAAGGGCGCGAAGCTCGAGGAAACGCCTGCGACCTGCACCGGCAGGATGGACCCGGTAATCGTCGATACGCTCAGGTACTTCTACTACGGCGTGCGCGACCAGAACGAGGGCCAGGGGTTCGCGCGCAACAGCGTCATGCAGGCCAAGGTCAGCGCCGGCCTGTGCCGGGTCGAGGCGGGGACGCCGCATATCTGCGATGCGCAGATCGAATTGGGGGCGGGCGGCGACAACGTCGAAGACTATCGTCGCTGGTGCAAGAGCCTGTCCTCAATGCGCACCACCGCGCAGCTCTATTCCTGCTCGGCCGAAATACCCCAGGCCGAGATCCCGGCCCACCAGAATTACGCGACCGGCACGGTGTATCTCAGGAAGGAAGGCACGCGCGAGGTCACGCTGACGCGCAATGAGGGAAGCTGTCCGGCGCTGGTGTCCGACACCGCCTGCACCGCGACCGGCCCGGAGGTCTGCACCGAGGGGCCTGAGACGCGGATCATCGACGGTGTGTCGGTCACGGCATCGTGCTGGGCGTGGTCGCGGCCGTTCACCTGTCAGCGCATCACCCAGGCGTCCGATTGCAGCGATCTGGAGAACGGCGGGAAATGCACCTTCCTGCGTGACGAGTGCCTCGACGATCCGCAGTCCGGTCCGTGCCAGGTCACGACGAAGGTCTACAAATGCCCGGTCCCGACGCCGCCTTCGACCGGTCCCAAGCAATATATCTGCGGTGATGACGTCTATTGCATCGACGGCGAATGCGAACCGGTCGAGCGCGAGGCGTCGACTGAGTTCAAGGACGCCGTGGTCGGGCTGCACGCGCTGGGCCAGGCCAATGCCGAGTTCGATCCCGATACGCTGACGCTGTTCTCGGGCAAGCGGCAGACCTGCCACAAGCCGGTGTTCGGACTGGTCAACTGCTGCGCGGGCAAGGCCTCGGGCCTCATCACGACCGCTGCCGGCGCGGCCGCGATCGCGGGCGGGCCGGTGGCGATCGCCGCGCTCGCGACGCCGTTCCTGACGATGTTCATGTGCTCGAACGACGAGAAGCTGCTCGACGTGCAGGACCGGATGGGGATGTGCCACAAGCTGGGCGAATATTGCTCGGACAAGGTGCTGGGCATCTGCACCTCCAAGAAGACGGCCTATTGCTGCTTCGAGAGCAAGCTGTCGCGCATCCTGCAGGAACAGGGTCGCCCGCAGATCAACAAGCCGTGGGGCAGCGCCAAGAAGGAAACCTGCAAGGGGTTCACGCTCGACGAATTCTCGCGCCTCGATCTGTCGGTGATGGATTTCACCGAGGTCTATGCCGAGTTCGTCGACGCCGCGAAGCTGCCCGACGAGATCGAAACCTCACGCCAGATCCAGGAGCGGATCAAGGCCTATTACGAGGCGAAGAAGAACCAATGACCGGCGTGACGCATCTGTCGGACCATCGTCCGTTTCCCGACCTTTCGGTCGCGGAATTCGCGGTGCTGATCGCACTCCTGCGCGCCGGACCGCACCCGGCCGGGTTCCTCATCCCGACGCTCGACAGCTGGTTCGATACGAAGCTCTGCGTCGCCGATCTCGAACCGACGATCGCGCGGCTGATCCGCGCCAACCTCATCCTGCGCCGGGGCGAGACGCTCTACCCGCGCCGGCACGCCCGCAACCTCATCATCGGGGTGTACGGCAACCTGTTCCGCATCCTCGCCGACGACATGGCGCAGCTCGTGTCGCTCAAGGAGCCGTCGCTCCTCGGAACGCTCAAATCCTACCTCACCCGCCGCGAACAGGAAGATCGCGAAAAGCAGAAGAAGAAGGACGACTGACATGCGCAAGGCCCTGACCCTCGCTCTCATCCTCTCGGTCGCATCGCCCGTGCTGACGCCGGCGACGGCGCAGGAGCTGACGCCGCTGCCGGATTCGGTGTCGTCCACCCGCGATGCCGGTGACGACGGCCGCGATGGCGGTCAGGATAGCTATGGCAGCGCGGACGATCTCGGATCGGCCGACCGCGTCGCGGCGCAGACCGGCGACGACTTCTACTGCCGCGAACGGCGGCTCGGCACCTGGTTCTACTGCGACAAGCCCAAAGCCAAGCCCGCCGAGCAGCGGTCGGCGCAGCCCGCGCGGTCGTCGGCCGAGCAGCTTGCGGCGATCTCGAAACAGCTGGAGGAGTTGAAGGCGCGGGCGATCCTCGAGCCGACGCCCGAGAACATCAGCCACTATATCGCCTTCCAGCGCGAGCAGCTCGATCGCGCCTCGTCGTTCGCCGACATGTGGCAGCGCACGGTGTGGCAGAACCCCGACCTCGACTACACGCTCCAGCGCCCCGTCAGCCAGCTGGGCAAGCGAACCTGGCTCGACACGCGCAACGCCGATCGCGAGCGCGTGTTGTCGCAGATCTCCCAGCGGTACGGCGTGTTCTATTTCTACTCGTCGGCCTGCGCCGCGTGCGAGACCTTCGGGCCGATCATGCGCAGCGTCTCGGATCGCTTCGGCCTGACCGTCATGGCGATCTCGCTCGATGGCGGGCCGACCCGTGCCTTCCCGAACTACACGGTCGACACCGGGCAATACAAGGCGATGGGCATGCGCGGCCAGCAGGTGCCCGCGCTCGTCCTGTTCGACACCGTCACCAAGCAGCCGATGCCGATCGGCTACGGCGTGATGGCGGCCGACGAGGTGATGAACCGCATCTTCACACTGACCAGCGTCAAGCCCGGGAGTGACTTCTGATGGTCCGCTCGATCGTCCGCTTCTGCGCCGCGGTTCTCGCGCAGGCCAGCATGATCCTCGCGCTTGGCGGTCTCGTCGCGACGCCGGCGATGGCCGACGTCCAGGGCGAGATGAACAGCTATTTCAACAAGTCGGGCGCGGCCGCGAACGTGACCGGCCCGACCGCCTTCCAGGGGCAGTCGGCGGGCTATTACTCGGGTGGTTCGCTGTGGAGCCGCTTTCCGCAGAAGTCGATCAACCCGGTCAGCGTCGCGCTCCCCAGCGCGCGCGGCGGCTGCGGTGGCATCGACCTGTTCGCGGGGTCATTCTCGTTCATCAACGCCGACGAGATCGTGGCGATGCTCAAGGCGACCGCCAACAACGCGATCGGCTTCGCCTTCCAGCTCGCGATCGACAGCATCTCCGCGCAGATCGGCGGGGTGATGAAGGACATGAGCCAGCGCGTGCAGCAGCTGAACGCGTTCAACATGTCCTCCTGCGAGGCGGCGCAGCAGGCGGTCGGCTCGCTGTGGCCGGCGATGGACGGGGCGTCCTCGACGATCTGCCAGCAGGTCGGCGGGGCGAAGGGCTTCTTCTCCGACGCGGCCGCGGCGCGCCACGGCTGCACCAACAAGGGCGAGCGTGAGGATACGATCGCGCGTGCCGGCGACGACGCCGAGCTGGTCCAGTCGAAGAATTACACCTGGTATGCACTGAACGCCAAGAGCGCAACCAAACCGTCCCGGGAATATGCCGAGTTCCTCATGACGATGGTCGGCACGATCATTTATGACGCGACGAAGGCGAAAGACAGCATGGGCGCGTTCCAGTTCATCGCGCCGGCCAGCTGGGACACCTATCAGGCGCTGCTCGACGGCACCGCCTCGGCGCCGACCGACGTGTGGCAGTGCGACACGACCGACGACAAGGGGTGTCTGAAGCCCACGCCCACCAAGCTAAGCATCTCGACCAACGAGGCGCTGCGTACGCGCGTCCTCAAGGCGATGGACAGCATGTCGGGCAAGATCCGCTCCAACGCCGCGCTGTCGGGTGACGAGATCGCGCTGCTCGGGATGACCTCGATCCCGCTCTACAAGATCCTCGTCGTCAACGAGGCGGCGCACATGGGCCTGTCGGGCGGCGATCGCGCGACCCTCGCCGAGATGGTCGCGATCGACATGTTGATGTCGATGCTCGACCGGATGCTGGACACGATCTCGCAGGCGCAGGCGGGCGCAAAGTTCGTCTCGACCGACGAGTTCAAGGCGTGGCGCGCCCAGGTCGACAGCGTGAAGACCGAGCTGTCGCGGCGCAGCGAGAAGATGGCCGGGCAGATCTCCAATACCTACCGGGTGATCCAATACACCCAGTTCATGGAATCCACCCTCAAGAACACCATGAGCCCGCAGTTGTCGGCTTCGCTCCGGTTCGGACGCGGCCTCAGCGCGCAGGGCTTGCGGTAACACGGCGGCAAGGGAGCGACGGCGATGGGCGGGCTCGAAGTCTTCACGATCGGCGGGGGCGAATATATCGTCAACGTCTTCAACGCGGTCGCGGCATGGACCGGGGGCGGGGGCTACCGCTCGATGCTCCAGGTCGTGATGGTGATGGGCTTCATCTACTCGCTGTTCGTCGTCGCCTTCTCGCTCGACTGGCGGGCGTGGTTCAACTGGTTCCTCCAGTCGACGCTCATCTACATGATGCTGATGGTCCCGACCGTCACGGTGAAGGTGACCGACCGGATTAACCCCGCGCTCGCGCCCTCGGTGGTCGACAACGTGCCGCTGGGCCTTGGCGTGATGGCCTCGTTCACGAGCCAGGTCGGCGACTGGATGACGCGCTCGGCCGAGACCGTGTTCGTCATGCCCAACGCGCTCGCGCTGACCAACAACGGCATGATCTACGGCGCGCGGCTGATGGACAAGGCGCGCACCTTCCAGATCACGGACAGCGTGTTCCGCGCGAACCTCGACGAACACCTGAAGCAATGCACCTTCTATGACGTGCTGCTCGGGTTCAAGGCGATGGACGATCTCACCAAGACCAGCAATCTGTGGGAATCGATCGGGCCGGGGTCGCCGGCGCGCAGCCAGCGGTGGATCACCTCGACAGGCCCCGGCACCACCGAAAACTCGATCATCCCGTGCAACGAAGCCTATTCGCGCATGGATGCCCAGTGGCAGACCGCCTACGACAAGGATCTGATCCCGTTCGCCAGGAACGCCTATCCCGGCATCGCCGACACGATCGCGGCCCAGCGCATCCGCGATGACCTGCCGGTGGTCGCGGCACAGATGCACGGCACCTCGACCGATGCCTATTCGTACCTCAAGCAGATCTCGATGATCGACGCGTTCCTGGCCGCGCGCGAGAGCTTCTCCGATGCGGGGTGGGACGCCTATGCGTCGCAGCGCGCGGACGCGCAGGCCAAGAACACCTATACCTCAATCGCGACGCAGGCGATGACCTGGGTGCCGCTCCTCGGCATCGTCCTGACGGTCGTATTCTACGCGATGTTCCCGGTGCTCTTCCCGCTGTTCCTGTTCCCCAGGACCGGCCTGCAGACGCTGAAGGGCTATGCGACCGGGTTCTTCTACCTCGCCTCCTGGGGGCCGCTCTACGTCATCCTGCACATGTTCGTGATGAGCAGGGCGGCGAGCCTCTACCATGCGGCGGCGCCGATCGGGCCGACGCTGCTGGTCTCGGACGGCATGGCGAGCGTCAATGAATCGATCTCGACGCTCGCGGGCTTCCTGATGATGAGCGTGCCGTTCATCGCCGGCGGCATGGCGCGCGGCGCGATGGCGATTGCGGGACACGCCACCTCGATGCTGCAGCCGGCGCACAGCGCGGCCGAGCAGGCGGCGACCGAGCGCACGACCGGCAACTATTCGTATGGCAACACCTCGTTCCAGAACCTGACGTCTGGCATGACCCAGGCGAACAAGTTCGACGATCAGCCAAAGTTCAATTCGGGCTATTCGGTCGGCACGTTCACCAATGCCGATGGCGGGGTGACATACGGCTTCGCGGACGGGACCAACGCGTTCGATACGCGCCAGGGCATCTCGAACCTCGCGTTCACGCCGACGCGGACCGCCGGATTCGACAGCAGCATGAGCCGCGCGCTCTCGGACGGGCAGACGCACACCCAGTCGCTCCGCAGCGCGGCATCGCAATCCTGGAACGCGACAGCGACGACGGCGACGGATCTGTTGACGGCCGCTGAGCATCGGCGGGGGAGTTCGACCGAGACGGGGTCGGGGTTCAATAACAGCATCACCAGAATGACGGAGGCATCTCGGAGCCTTTCCACCGGGCTGACCAGTCGCTTTGGGCTTAGTGAGTCCGACAGTCAGAGTATAGCACGAGCGACCCAAATGACGGGAAGTGCGGATGCAGGCCTTTCGATTGCGGCGAAGTTGTGGAAGGTCGATACAAAAGCAGGCTTGGCAGCCAAGATCGCATCAATCGCCAGCGAGAATACGGACAGACGCATTTCGGGCGAACAGGCGTATTCTGAGCTCTCGGATTATCTTACTAAGGAGACGAATTCGACGCAGGCCCGGGCAGCACGCGACGAATTCATGCGTGAATCGAGCACGAGCGGAGATAGCGAGGTTCGGTCGCTGTCGCAGAAGCTCGGCGTCAGCGTCGGGGAGTCGCGGTCGGCGTCGTTGGAAGCAACTCGAGCCGAAGAGACGTTCCAGCGGGTCAGCAATGATGTGAGGGAGTCCTCGGCGCGGGGCTGGTCCCTCAACCGGAACGAGAGCCAGGAGTTTGTCGTGTATGCCCAGGAGCGGCTTCTCGGCGACGACACGCTGTCGCAGTTCGGGTGGACGCCGGGCATGGTCATGCCGCGCACGCCGCAACAGGAACAGGTGCGCGATATCCTGCTGGGCGAGTTCATGGAGCGCCGCGTCGCTTTGGTTCGCGACGAACTGGGTGTAAGCGTGCCTGAGCGCCTTTCCGGGCAATTGCATGGCCCTGCATCGGCGACGCCGGGTGCGGTACAACAATGGGGCAATCAGCGGGCAGCGGGTGTCAGGGCGCAAGGGCCAGATGTTTCGATCCGCGAGAGTTCGCGCGACCTTGACCTGGCCGGCAACGTCGCTGACGCGATTCCGAACGCGTCAGCGCGCATCACGCGTGGCGCATTCGAGGTCGGCAATGGTGTCGACGAGGCGAGAGGGACGGCGGGTCAGCTAGTTGACCATGTCCAAGAGCGCAATGACGCGTGGATCACGACGACACTTCCGGGTGTTGAGGGCGCGCGCAACTGGGTCCGTGACAATCTGGGCATAGGTGCTGGCACCAGCCATGTTTACGAAGTCCCTCGCGGTGAGCGAACGATGCTGCCGATTTCGGGGCGGCTGAGTTCGGGAATGGGTGGTCGGATCGATCCGGTCACGGGCGAGCCTGGACGGCATCACCGAGGGGTGGATATTGCAGCGCCAGCCGGGACGGAGATCCGCGCGCCTGCATCGGGTCAGGTCATTCGGAACGACTTCCAAGCCAACGGTGCCGGGAATTATGTGGTCCTGCAACACGGCGACGGCTCACAGAGCAAATACTTCCATATGCAGGACCGGTCTGGCTTCCAGGTAGGAAGTACGGTCGAGGCCGGGGCTGTGATTGGCCGCGTTGGCAGCACAGGGAAATCGACCGGGTCGCACCTTCATTATGAATTATGGAGGGATGGCGCTCCGGTCGATCCGAGGCGGTGGCAGTTGAGAAACTAATGGAAAGGAAAAAAGAAAACGATGAGGATTACGGCAATAATTGCCATCGCGGTCCACTTCGAATTCCCGTGACCCTCAACCACAGCCGAGTTTGACGGATAAGCCTCATCCATCAGCTCTCGGCCGTAAGGAGAGGACATATCATACATGTTCTGCGGATTGATGTAATAGGACGAAGGCGAGGGAGGGGACCCACCGATCGGATACCGATCCCAGTCCATTTGGCCAGTTTCGTGGTTCAACATGGCCGCTCCTTCCTTAATCCGTAGCTGACCGAGCTGGTCAGAATTAGGCTTGCAAAGCCTAGCATATCGGATTGAGTCTGACGAGGATTTTCACCCGCACTGACGGAGTGAAGCATGACGGAGCAGAGCGGCGAAAACCCGCGCACGATCGAACGCTACGAGGCGCTGCTGCGCGAGCATCTGCTGTTCTACGATGCGCTGCGTCTGCGCGAGCGCCGGCCGAGGAGCGCGGCGCAGCGCCAGTTTCAGGACGTGGCGTGGGGCAAGGCCCCGCCGGTAACCGATCACGAGCTCGCCTATGTTTGGCACCTGAAGGCGCGTAGGATCGCGCCTTTCAACACCCCGACGCCGGCACCGCATATCGACGACGTGATGGCCGGGTACGACCTCGGGGCGCGGCCGGTGAGTGGCGACGTCGGCACGAAATGGGATAATGCCTGGCGCGAGTATCGTGGTGGCCGGGAGTTCTTCTGAGCCAAACAGATTAAAGGAGTGGACCGATCTGCAACCGATATCGCCTGAGCGCCAAACAGGCCGCGGTGATGCGGTCGGTCGGGTTCGAGCCGCCGTATCCCGAGGACGAGACCTACCCGGTGCCGCGCGAGATCTTCCCGACCGGCAAGAAGACCGCGCGCTATGGCTTGGTCGTCAGGCGGGCAGGGGAGCGTAACCGCCCGCTTGAGCCGATCGCGATGGAATGGGGCTTCCCGACCAAGGTAGCGAGCAAGCGCGACCCGGCGGTCAAGCTGGACAAGTTCGTCACCAATGCGCGGAATCTCTCATCGTCGATGTGGAAGCCGTCGATCGCCAGTCCCGATCGCCGCTGCCTGGTCCCGTTCACGCATTTCGCCGAACCACATCCCGAGGGCGGGAAGGGCGATGACGGCAAACCCCGCCAGATGTGGTTCTCGCTGCCTGACCAGCCCATCGCCTTCTTCGCCGGTCTGTGGCGGCCGACCGAGCGCGGCGATGCCTATGCCTTCTGCACCACCTCTCCCAACCCCGCCGTCGCGCCCTGGCATCCCAAGGCGATGCCGGCGATCCTCCACCCCCGCGATTTTACGACATGGCTCGACGGGAGCCATGAAGATGCCCTGAAGCTCGTCCGCCCCTACGAGGGTGAGATGAGCGCGCAGGAGGCAACTCCCGATGGCGGTTCGGCATGAACCGGGCTAGGCCGGTACAATCATTCACCACCGGGACGTGTTCATGACGACTACATCCGATCTGGCCGAGCAGATCTCCAACACCCATGGCCTCGCAAAGGCCGACGCCAGGAAAGTCATCGATGCGATCCTTGCGAACATCACCGCGGCCGTCGCGACCGGCGAGGAAGTCAGCCTCAACGGGTTCGGCAAGTTCAAGCTGAAGGACACCCCCGAGCGTCAGGGGCGCAACCCATCGACGGGCGAGGCGATCACGATCGCGGCGTCACGCAAGCTGACGTTCGCGCCGGCGAAGGCGGTCCGCGATCGGATGAACGGCAAGTGATAAACGGGCCAGGGTTTTAGAACGCTGGCCTAAACTGAGGGGACTTCATGGCCGATACCGCAGCCGACTACCGCGCGAGGGCAGCGGCCGACCTTGCCGAGGCCCAGCAGCTCGTTCTGCCCCATGCTAGGGACCGTATGCTGCATTCGGCCGATCGCTGGTCGAAGATGGCTGATGCGGCCGATCGCCGTGTCCGGTAACGAAAGCACGACGGTCGCGCTCGACGTGGCTAACTGGTCAGCGGTCCAGGCAATGGTCGAGCGTCTCGACGACAGGGCTGTGATAGCGATCTACGAGCTGGCCGAAGGCGCTGGTCCGGTCGCGGACCTCGCGGCCGCACAGATGGAAAAACGCAACCTCGACTATTGAGCCAAGTTAAGAGTTCGGCCGCTGGTTAAGCCGCTGTTGCCAAGCCGGCACAAGCCACGTTCCTGTTGTTCCCGCGATTTAGAGAAGACATAATCGTCACCAGATAGAAATGACACCGTCTGGTAGCAGCGGGGGCAGCGTGGAGCCATCCAAACAGCGCAGCGCTGCCCCCGCTGATGCCATTACCTCACGGCTCCTGACCCCGGACCCGCTGCGCCAGCAGCGGGCTTGGTTACCCTGGTTTTCACGCGGCTGACCTTTCCCGAAACTCCATGTCCGATGCCGCATTTCGGGAAAATACAATCGGGAACATATTTCGGGAAAATCAGCCCCGGAGCCGCGAGGCGTAGCCGGTTTGCGGCCCAGGATCTCGATCGACCTTCCCAATCGGGAATGTCGGGGGCGAGCCTTGGCTGGGGAGGCGTTGTAACCCATCTCCGTCCCGCTTCGTAAGCGCTCCCAAAGGGGAGATTTATGACGACTAGCTACGTTCCGAACGACGCCACCACCATCGCTGCGTTGCGATGGTCGATCGTCATCGTTTTCGCATTATTCGGCATCGCCAAGTTCGCGGCATATGAGGCCGAGGGCGTGGCAAAGATCGCAAGCCACTATCCGCTCTTTAGCTGGATGTATCCGATCTGGGGCGAGCGTGGCGCAAGCAACGTCATCGGTACTATCGAGTTGCTGACAGGAGCAATGATCGCGCTCGGCGCTCGCTATCCGTTCGCAAGCCTCGCCGGCGGTGCGATGGGCGTATTCACCTTTTGCGTCACGCTCAGCTTCTCATTGGGTGCGCCCGCGTTCTGGCAGGCGGGATACGGCGCTCCGTTTCTCGGGTCGACCGGCCAGTTCCTGATGAAGGACGCCGTGCTGCTGGCAGCCTGTTACGCACTCGCGGTCGACGGACAACGCCGAATGCCGCGCGGCGACTGACGCACGCGGTCACCAGCGCAGGAGCCTTGGACCCATCAGCGCTCCTACGCTGGCGGCGAGGGCAATTCCTAGTGTGTACCAGGTAAGCACGAAGATGGCCGATACCTCGGGGCAGTGAAGGCAGTAGATCGTCGCCGCCCATCCCCCGGCGCTCAGTCCCGCTGCAGCACCGGCGGCCCTGAAGTGTGTCGGCGCGAGACGCCGGAACGACCACAGCAATCCGGCGAAGATCGGGATCGACAGGGTCAGGACGTGCCACGGACAGCTCCGCCAGCTTTGGCCCAGCCACATCGCCAGCCAGTCGCCAGAGGGCGTCGAGGCGAGTTCGACCACCCCGACGCCTGCCAGGAGGAGCGCCGGCACCGCCAGCAGCCATAGGCCGCGCGGGACGCTCGCGTCCGGACGAGCCAGCTTCACCGCCGTGGACATCGCCACCATCGCGATCGACAGGGTGTAGGCGGCCTTGATCCAGAAGGACGATCCTTGCATCGCCGCATCCAGATCGGGGCGAACGCCGATCGTGGCGCCCATGTAGAGAGCCGCGAGGACGCATCCGGTCGCGATCCCGATGGCGATGCGCCGCGCGACGGCGTTAGGCGGCACACGCGCTACGTCGCGGCTGAGCTGTCGGATCAACTGTTCGGTGCTCTCAGTGCTCATTGCCGTCACCCTTTCAGCCGGGCGGCGAGCGCACGAAGGCCGCGATGCACGGAAATCTTGACGTCGGACTCCCCGATCCCGGCTCGGGTAGCGGCCTCCGCGATGCTTTGTCCGTCGATATGCGTGTCCCGAATGGCTCGCGACTGCTTGGGCGGCAGCGTGCCCAGCAGACGGGCGACATCGATCCGGGCATTCGCGGATGCTTCGAAACCCTCCGTCACCAGCATTGCCTCCACGTCCTCGATCGGGATGTGCCGGCGCTGTCGGCGCAGGTGATCGATCATGCGATAGCGTGCGATGGCATAGAGCCACGCCGTGAAGGGGCGGCCGCGATCCCAGGTCGCCCGGCGGCCATGCACGGCGATCAAGGTTTCCTGCACCAGGTCATCCACTTCGTTGCTGCCGGCGAGCCGCCGGCGATAAAAACGTTCCAGCAGCGGGACGAGCGCGCGCAGTAGCGCAGCGTGAGCGGCAGCGTCGCCATCCAGCCCCCCGATCATCAATGCCTTGAGCTGATCTTCGCTTTGCCCCATCTACACCCCGCAACGCCGCGTCGATCAGTATCGAGCGGGATATTGCGAATGATCAAGGGGCATAGCGTCCAAGCATAGTCCGGAACGACCAGCGTTCGTCACCGGCACCTGTTCGTCGTCCATGCAGTCCTACCCTCCAACGCGCCGGTGCACGGACTACGCGGGAGCGCGGCGTTTGGTTACAACGGCATCTTTTCATTCATGTGCCGTGTAACCGGCTTCCTGGTTGTCCCGTAGTGACAGGAACCATCAAGGGAGGTCACCGATGCGTTCCATGTTTCTGTCCGTCGCCGTCATCGCCGCGCCCATCACGATCGCGGCGCCCGCCCATGCGGCACCGACCGTCAAACCGTTCAATCAGGCCGCGTTCGATGCAGCGCAGAAGGCGGGCAAGCCGATCCTTGTCTGGGTCCATGCCCCGTGGTGCCCGGTATGCCGTCAGCAGGCAAAGACGATCGAGCGTGTCATCGCCGAACCCGCCTATCGCGACATGCAGGTCTTCCGGATCGACTATGACACGCAGAAGCCGCTTTGGCAGAAGTTCGGCGCGACGATGCAGTCGACCCTGATCGGCTTTCGCGGCAAGCGCGAAACCGGCCGCATCGCTCACGAGACCAACGATGCCAAGGTATCCGCGGTGATCCGCGGCGCGCTGGCCTGATCCTCTAATGGCCTCGGCGTTGAACCCCGCGCTCGCCTATGTGGCGGGCGCGCTCACCATCCTGTCGCCGTGCGTGCTGCCGCTGGTACCGATCGTCCTGTCGTCGGCGGCGCAGCGTCACCGCTTCGCGCCCGTGGCACTTGCGGCGGGACTGGTGCTGGCGTTCACCG
>NZ_LSKH01000341.1:0-4599 GCF_001557395.1 Sphingomonas sp. CCH5-D11
CCGATCCGTTCTCGCGCTTCCCAAGCGCAGGCGGGCGGCGCAGAACGTCGGGCGACCGACGATGGCGGCCATTACATCGCGTCGTGCTTCAACGGGCCGACCGAGGCGTTCAACCACTTCGCGCAGAATGCCAACTTCAATCGGGGCGGCTATCGCGTGCTCGAGGATGAGCGGGCGAGAAAGAAGCGAGGCGGAAAGACTATTTCGGTCAGGATCGTGCCGCGGTTCGAGGGCGAGTCCGTGCGACCATCGGTGATCGACGTGTGGTGGACGGTCGATGGCGACGAGAAGAGCCTGAAATTTCCCAACGAACGATCGGAGCGAAACCGTGGCAAACGATGAGGCCGAGAAGCTGCTCAACGAGATCGGGCAATTGCTGATGGAGGATCGTAAATATCCGGTCGAACCAACGCTGCTTTACGCCCAGCTCGATCGGAACATGGTCGGCGAATCGATCTTCAAGGAACTCGGCAACCAGATCCTTTATCGGCGGCCGGTGATAGAGGGGTTGCCTTACGCGCTGCTTGACCTGTGGGAAGCACAGGAGGGCGAGGATCGGTGGGCGGAAATGGAATATCTGCTTCGCGACGGTAAGTTCGAAATAGTCTATATCTATCCCGACGAGATCGATGCCGAAGAGGATCTTGTGGAGCGGCGCGCACGGGCGGTTCGGCAACACTTCGGCGAGAAGCCGATCGTATATCCGCCCTGGCCCCCCGAGGACGACGCGCCGGAATACGACCTTTAGGTCGCGGCCTGGCCGATCGTTCAGCGAAGCATGGAAATGTCCCAATAATCTGAGTGCCCAGCTTTGTCCTCTACGGGGCACCACTCTCCGAAACGAATCTCATCACAAACACCGGCGCGCGACAGATCACAGGGCGTGCCGCCTGCGGCGTGATCACAGCGCTTGCTCAACTGCGCTGCGGTTCAGCTGACGCCATTCCTTCGCTCTTGCCGCTTACTTCACGCGAGCTTCGGGCCTCTTGGCAGACCTGGCTTTGGCATGGTGCGATACCCGCGCGACAAGAAGCGCCAGATCCTCCCGACTGATGTCGAACGTTTCGCCAAGGTCATCGAGGGCACGGTCAATGTCCTCCGGTTGCGGATCGGACGAGCGATCGGCCGGCTTCGGGAGCGGCCCGGCCCGGTGGGGGTAGGAATGGCCGGAGAAGCGGTGAAACAACAAGCCGGCCAGGGTGAGAAGCGCGGCGTTGATGCCCACCGGCACCAGCGCGAACATATATCCCGCCGACGTGACCGCCGTGCCCCCGACAACGGCGGTCAGTGCCGCCGCGCCGCCGGGTGGGTGCAGGCAGCGCAGCAGCGACATGACCAGGATTGCGGCGCCAACGGCCAGTCCTGCTGCCAGCGCCACCTCCGGCACCAGGCGGGCGACGGTGATCCCGACCAGTGCTGATATGATGTTGCCGCCGATCACCGGCCACGGTTGCGCCAGCGGACTGGCCGGCACCGCGAAGATCAGGACGGCGGATGCGCCCATCGGCGCGACGATCATCGGCAGCGGCGCCGTTGTCTTCAGCAGCAGAAAGCTCGTCGCCGCCGTGATGACGATTCCGGCCAGCCCGCCGGCGCTGGCGATCATCCGATCGCGCAGCGATCCGCCGGCCAGCACTGCACGGAAGACAGGCGCCATGTTCGCTTACCTCTGGCCCGCTATCCAGTCGGCCACCTTCCGCTCGAGCACCGGCATCGGCAGAGCGCCAGTATCCAGAACGGTGGCATGGAAGGCGCGCGGGTCGAAACGAGCGCCGAGCGCCTGGCGCGCCTCTGCCTTCAACCGCAGGATCGTCAGCTGTCCGATCTTGTACGCAAGCGCCTGCCCCGGGATGGCGATATAGCGCTCCACTTCCGCCGCCGCATCGCTTTCCGGCATCGGCGAATTGTCGAGCATGTAGCGGACGGCCTGGTCGCGGGTCCAACCCTTGGCGTGAATGCCGGTATCGACAACAAGGCGCATGGCGCGCAGCATTTCATCGTTCAGACCGCCCATGCGCTGATAGGGATCGGTTTCCAAACCCAGTTCCGGATAGAGCGTCTCAGCGTAAAGCCCCCACCCTTCCGAAAAAGCGGTGTTGCCGCCGAAGCGCATGAAGGCGGGCAGGCTGTCATTCTCCTGCGCCAGGCTGATCTGGAAATGGTGACCCGGCACGGCTTCGTGGAGGTACAGCGTCTCCATGCCCCAAAGATACCGGTTCGGCAGATCGTAGGTGTTATAGTAGAAGACGCCCGGCCGCGAGCCGTCCGGCGTTCCCGACTGATAGGATCCCGCCGCCGCCGTCTTCTCGCGAAATGCAGGGACCGGGCGGATTTCGAGCGGGGTCTTGGGGATCAGGCTGAACTGCTCGCGCACCCGGGCATCCACCTTCTTGCCGATTTCGGCATAGCCGGCCGCAATCTCTTCCGCCGACTTGGGCTGGAACCGCGCGTCGGTGCGCAGGTGCTGGAAGAACTCCGGCAACGTCCCCTTGAAGCCGGCACGCTCCTTCTGCGCTTCCATCTCGGCAAGGATACGCGCGACTTCGCTCAGACCCAGTTCGTGCACGGCATCCGCCTTCAGCGGCAGGGTCGTGCTGGCTTCGATTTGATAGTCATAGAGCGCGCGGCCGCCGGGCAGCGCCGACAAACCAACCGTCTCGCGCGCTTTGGGCAGATACTCGCTCTGGAGGAAGTCGCGCAGGCGCCGATGCGCCGGGTTCAGGACGTCACGCACCTGCTGCGCATAGGCCTTTGCCAGGCGCGTGCGATCGGCCGCGCCCACCGCCTCGGGAAACTTGGTGACCGGCTGATAGAAAAGCGAAGCTTCCGGTGCGCCTGCCAGAATATTGTCCAGCTGGCCGATCACGTTCTGCACGACCAGGCGAGGGGGCATGATGCCGCGCTTCATCCCCTCACGCGCACGGGCGATCATCCGATCCACTACCTGCGCGTATTGCGCATTGCGCTTCAGATTGTTCTCATAGTCGAGCACCGATTTGAACGGCGCTGCACCCTGGCTGGAGGCGAACTCCGGATAAAAGGTCTGCAAGCCGGCAAAATGATTGATCGGCAACACTTCGCTGATCCGCAGGACCTCCGGCGCATAGCCCTTTAAGTCGCGCTCGCGATCGGATTTGAATACGTCAAAGGCGATCCGATCCACCGGGGAGAGGCGGGCACGGTCAACCCGCTGCAGCGCTTTCAGGTCATCCACCAGCGCCTGCCGCTCCGCCCGTTCGTAAGCGGGGGTGAGGTAATCTCCGAGCCGATCGGCATAGCGAAGATCACCTCGAAAGATCGCCTCCACCGGATTGCGCCGCAGCCTCGCCTCGTCGCTGTCACTGAAGATCTGGCCCAGCTTCGCTCCCTCCACGGCCGTGTCACCGGCAGGGACGGAAGGTGCAGACGCAGCGGCAGCGACCTGGGCAGTGGCGCTGGCAGCGGAAAGCGTCGTTGCGGCGGCGGACAAGAGAAGCGGGAGAAGGGCGCGCAAGGAAGGATCTTTCAAATGAGCTGCCCGCGGATCGGGAGCGAGCCGCCAAATGCCAGCAATGCGCCTCTTTTGAAATGCGTTGCTGCTGCGAAATCACCTTTCGGTGAGCGCAACCGAAGTTTGAACGTGAGAGGCGTCGGCTTAATCGAGACAGTTCAAGAGCCGCTTGCCAGAAGACGGGCCTGAAGCCGCCAGTCACACCACGATAGCCGGACGACGACGCAAACTGGGGCGAGATGGTCGCGGCGCGTTCAACCTTGTCAGACTCTCGCCTGACCCGCCGATGTCGCAGCGCGTTGTCAGCGTTGACGGATGACCGACCGACCGGGCTGGCATTGCCGCTTCGCTTGGGTCGGCCCTTCTCTGCCCAGGCTTCTGCAACGAAGCGGGTCACAGTGGCTGGAGCAACCGCCAGACCCGCAAAGAAATTGGGCCGCCCGGTTGTCCCGGACGGCCCTTCCCTCTCCTATGTCGAAGCGGGGAGAATTAGCTGGACGAAGACAGGTTCACGGCAGCGTACTTGCCGCGACGATCGACCTCGAGCTCGAACGACAGGCGATCGCCCTCGTTCAGGCTCGACATGCCGGCGCGCTCGACAGCCGAGATGTGCACGAACGCGTCGGGCTGACCATCGTCACGCTGGATAAAGCCAAAGCCCTTCATCGCGTTGAAGAACTTGACCGTACCGGTCGCCTTTTCGCCGGTCAGCTGACGCTGCGGGCCACCTGCGCCTGCGCCGGCACCAGCGCCGCGCGGTGCGCGATCGCCACCGAAGCCGCCTTCGCGCGGCGGTGCACGGTCGGTAACCGGCATCGGCTCACCGTCGATCTTCAGCTCGGTTGCCGAGATACGACCACCACGGTCAACCAGCGTGAAGCCGAGCGGCTGACCCTCGGCGAGACCGGCGAGGCCAGCCTGCTCGACAGCGGAGATGTGCACGAACACGTCTTCGCCGCCGTCATCGCGAACGATGAAGCCGAAGCCCTTCTGTCCGTTGAAGAACTTTACAACGCCGGTGCCTTCACCGACGACCTGCGGGGGCATGCGGTTACCACCGCCAAAGCCGCCACCGCCGCCGCCGCCGCGGAACCCGCCGCCGCCGCCGA
>NZ_LSKH01000342.1:0-6227 GCF_001557395.1 Sphingomonas sp. CCH5-D11
CCTTCAGCGGAACTAGCGCCAGCGCGCAGGTCGCCGACCGCCTGTCGCGCGGAATGGAACCCAACGCAATCGACCGGGCTTTGCAGACCGGCAGGCCGGCGCAGGCTGGCGTTCAGGCCGAAACCGACCGGCTCCGCGCCGAACAGGCCGCACGCGAGGCCGCCGCGCGCCGCGTTCCGCCCCCCTCCTCTACGATGGTGGATGGGCCCGCCGGTGTTCAGCGCCTTGGCTCGGGCGCCTCACCTGCCAGTTCGCCCCCGCCTACCCCGTCTCCGGCCGCAGTCCCGCAATCATGACCAAGGACCAAAGTAAATGCGTCTCGCCACCACCGTCAGTGCAGCGCTGATCGCGCTTTCCACGGCGGCGCTCGCCCAGGTTGCCGATCCATCCGCATCGCAGGAAGGCAACATCATGAGCAATGGCAGCACTCCTGCCAATTCCACCCAAATGGATCCCGCAACGACCACAGGCACTGACCCTAACGATCCGAGCCAGAACATGCTCAGCAACTCCGCGTCGCCGCCTCCCACCGAACCGAAGTGAAGTCGCCGGGTGAGCCGGCCGCCGCGTTAACCCAATTTCGTCCGATCCTTGGACAGTGCTGATTTGGCACGCGAAATAGCCTGACTGATGCACTAAATGGGCGCGCGAACGGTGATTCCGCCGTACGTGAAAAGGGCTGGGCCATGACCTTCGCGCTGCATCCGAGCGAGCGCGCTTCGCTTCGCCGGATGCGCGGTCCGGCTCGCCTGCGTGCATGGCGTCAGGCTGCGGCGATCGCGTTGCCGATCGTCGCCGTCATTTCGGTGATCGTGCTTGGCGCGCTGATGCTCGTCGACCGGGATGCGTTCACCACATCCGGGCGGGCGGACATCCTCGCCTTACCCGCTTCGCACGCTAATGACCTGGATACAGCATTCCTCGCGTCGCCGGGCGACGGTGCTACCGGCACCGCCACATTGCCTCCGCTACCGGCGGAGATGCGCGGCCTCTCGGGCGCCGCAACCGGGATTGTTGCCGCACGCCCCTTCGAGATGCGCGGCGGCACGGCGCTTGATCGCGCTCGTGCGTCGGAATGCCTGACCGCCGCCATTTATTACGAGGCCGCATCCGAGTCCGACGCAGGCCAACGTGCGGTGGCGCAGGTCGTGCTCAACCGGGTGCGCCATCCCGCCTTTCCCGCAACGGTCTGCGGCGTGGTGTACCAGGGGGCGGAGCGCGTTAGCGGTTGCCAGTTCAGCTTTGCCTGTGACGGCGCGATGGCGCGCACGCCTTCCCGCGCCGGCTGGGCACGCGCCGCACGAATGGCAGCGGCGGCGCTCGCCGGCTATGTCTTTGCGCCCGTTGGGCTGGCGACGCACTACCACACTTATGCCGTGACGCCTGTGTGGAACCGTTCGCTGGTGATGACAGACGCGATCGGCGCGCACTTCTTCCACCGCTGGAAAGGCGTATGGGGCACTGCCGCCGCCTTTCACCAGCCTTATGCCGGCGGCGAGCCCTTGCCCGGTCCGCCCGTTCGCAGCATTGCGCCGGTCATCGCCCTGAACCACGCGGTTGCCGTGGCGCCGTCCAGCGCCAGCGCTGCTGCCGCTATCACCGTCGCGCCTGCGCTTCAGCCGCGTCTTCAGGAAAGCGGCGCGCCGGTCGCCACCGCCCCACCCGCTGAGAACAGCCTCCCGGACTCGCAGATCCTTGATCGTTGGAGGGACAGCGGAAAGCCGCTGCGCTGAGCTCGCGGATACTGCACCCAAATTGCGCTTTGGCGATGGCGGGCGTCATTGGTTGCGGTCGACAACAGACTCTCGTTCAGGCCGATGTCGTGCTCTGACGCTCAGGCGTGGCGGCTATTCCATGCCAATTCGAATGGCCGCCGCGCTGACGAACGGTGCTCCTGCCACCAGCAGCAGGCTGACCGCGCCAAGCAGCTTCAGCCCGCCCGGCCCGCTGTCGATCGCGCCTGCGCCGAAGATCAGCAGCGGAATGGCGAGCGGCAGCAGCACCAGCCCGGCGATGGCGCCCGCGCCGCGCAGCCCCGCTGTCAGTGCGCCCGTCGCGACCGCCAACGCTGCCAGCCCGGGCGTGCCGATCGCCAGTCCGGCCAGCACCGTCACGGTTGTGCTTGGCTCCAGCCCCAGCAACGCCGCCGACAGCAGCGCCGCTCCGATAACCGGCGGGGCGAAGGCGATCCAATGCCCAGCAATCTTTGCCGCCGCCACGATCGGCAACGGATGGCCACGCACCGCCAGTTGATCGAATATCCCGCCCTCCAGATCGGGCGCGATCAGCCGCTCCACGGGCAGCAGCGCCGCCAGCAGCGCCGCCGCCCAGATCACGCCCCCCCCCACACGCGCGAGCAGCTTGGCATCAGGCCCGATCGCAAAGGGAAACAGGATCGCGACGAGCAGAAAGAAACCGAGTGTCAGGGTGGCACCGCCGCTGCCATAGCCGCGACGCACGTCACGCAGAACCAGCGCGATCATGCCGCCACCGCGCGATAAGCGGCCAGGTCGACCGTCGCCGCATTCGGCGCGTCGAGCGGCTGGTGAGTCGCGATAATCGCCAGCCCACCATTATTGCGATGCCGCCCGACCGTTTCTTCAAGCAGCGCGACGGAAGCGGTATCCAGCCCGGTGGCAGGCTCGTCCAGCAGCCACAGATCCACACCGCTGGCGATGACCCGCGCCATGGCAGCGCGCCGCCGCTGCCCGGTCGACAGCAATCGGACGGGCACATCGGCGATATCCGCCAGCGCCATGTCGGCGAGGGCGGTTGCGACACGCGCGGCCGGATCTGTCAGCCCGTCCAGCTTCGCCCAGAAGTTGAGCGCCGCACCCAGCGGGCGATCCGCGTCCAGCGCGCTCGCTTCGCCCAGCAGCGCGATCCGCCCGCTCACCTCCAACGCGCCCGCGAACGGCGGCAGCAATCCGGCGATCACGCGCAACAGGCTCGATTTGCCGCAGCCGTTGGCGCCCGTCACTACCAATGCACCACCCGGGGCGACATGGAGCGACAGGCCGGCGAACAGCAGCCGCCCGCCGCGCCGGCACGCCAGATCCGTCAGCGCCAGCGCCGCGCTCAATCCGCCACCGCGTCCTCTAGCGCGTGCATGTCATCGTCGCTGAGCCCGAAATGATGGCCGATCTCATGAATGGTGACATGCGCCACCAGATCGTCCAGCCGCACGCCGGTCTCGCACCATTCGGCCAGGATGGCCTGCCGGTACAGGTGGATACGATCGGGCATCGCGCCGGAGTCGAATGCGGATTTGTCGCCGATCGGCCGGCCGTGATACACGCCCGTCAGCTCCAGCGGATGCTCCAGCCCGACGCTCGCGAGCGTTTCGGCATCCGCCTCTTCCTCGACCAGAAGCACCACGTCGCCCAGATGCGCGCGGAATGCCTCGGGCAGGCGCGCGATCACATGCCGCGCGTGGCGCTCGATCGCCGCCAGCGAGGGCGGTTCGCCGGGAAGGTCTTGTCCGCTCATCACGACCGCCATAGGCGTTGGCCCTCCCACGCGACAAGCATGTCGGAAGGATACGGATTGTGGTCGATCAACTGAGCGAAGCCGAACGGGCCGATGCACTCGATAGCCTGGCCGACTGGGATTACGACGAGGGGCGCGATGCGATCACCCGCACCATCGTTTTTACCGATTTCGCCGAGGCGTTCGGCTTTATGACTCAGGTTGCGCTGATCGCGGAGCGTGCGGATCACCATCCAGAGTGGACCAACGTCTGGAACCGGGTGGAAATCACGTTGACTACGCATGACGCCGGCGGCCTCTCCGAACGCGACCTGGAACTTGCAGCCGCGATCGACTCCATTCTCGACGGCTGAGGCCGGGCACGGCGGTGAACGCCGCGGGGGCCATTCCGTGCAATCACGCGCCGCCGCCACAGCACGGCCAGCGAGTCGAAGCCGCTTTTTTGATGCAAGCGGGCAACGGTTCGCCACGTTCATCCACAATCAGGGTTGCAGTGTGCGCCAGATGGGCCATCTAGGGCCCGATCATGACATTTGACATTCTACCCGCGCCGCTCGCCGGTGCGCTCGCCGAGCGTGGCTATCAGGCGCCCACTCCTGTCCAGGCCGCCGTTATCGAACCGGACGCTGCGGGGCGGGATCTCATCGTGTCGGCCCGGACCGGCTCGGGCAAGACCGTTGCCTTCGGCATGGCCATGGCGGCGGAGCTGTTGGGCGACGATAACCGCATCATCCCCTCGCGTGAGCCGCACGCGCTGGTCATCGCGCCGACGCGCGAACTCGCGCTCCAGGTCAGCCGGGAGCTTATCTGGCTCTACGGTCCGACGGGCGCGCGCATCGTCACTTGCGTCGGCGGCATGGATGCCAGCAAGGAACGCCGCAACCTGAATCACGGCGCGCACATCGTCGTCGGCACGCCCGGCCGTTTGCGCGACCACCTAGAGCGCGGCGCGCTGGAGCTATCGGCGCTTAAGGTCGCGGTGCTCGACGAGGCGGACGAGATGCTCGACATGGGCTTCCGCGAGGATCTGGAGGAGATCCTCGACGGTACGCCCGACACCCGTCGCACGCTTCTGTTCTCGGCCACCATGCCGAAGCCGATCGTTCAGCTTGCCAAGCGGTATCAGAAGGACGCGCTCCGCATCTCCACCGTGGAGGAGGATCGCGGCCATGGTGACATCAGCTATCAGGCGGTCGCGGTCAGCCCGTCGGACATCGAACACGCCGTGATCAACCTGCTCCGCCTGCATGAGGCGGAAACGGCGATCCTGTTCTGCGCCACGCGCGACAATGTCCGCCACCTGCACGCTAGCCTCGTCGAACGTGGCTTTGCGGCGGTCGCGCTATCGGGCGAGCATAGCCAGAATGAGCGCAACGCCGCGCTTCAGGCGCTGCGTGACCGGCGCGCCCGCGTCTGCGTTGCGACCGACGTGGCGGCGCGCGGCATCGATCTGCCCAGCCTGAGCCTCGTCATTCACGTCGAGCTGCCGCGCGATGGGGAGACGCTGCAGCACCGCTCCGGCCGTACGGGTCGCGCCGGCAAGAAGGGGACAGCCGTGCTGATCGTTCCCTATCAGCGCCGTCGCTGGGCCGAATCCATGCTGCGCAACGCCAAGATTCCGGTCGAATGGATGTCCGCACCCACGCCGGAGGACGTGCGCGCCAAGGATCGCGATCGCTTGCTGTCGCAGCTCCTTGCCCCCGTCGAGGTGGACGAGGAGGACCGCGCACTCGCGGCGAAGCTGATCGGCGAAAAGAGCCCCGAGGATATCGCCGCCGCGCTGGTCCGCGCCTATCGCGCCGCCATGCCGGAGCCGGAAGAGATTATCGCCGCCACGCCGGAGGCGCATCGCGCGGCGCAGCGTGAAAAGCATCGGCCAGGCTTCGATGACGTCCTGTGGTTCCGCATGAACCTTGGCCGCCGCCAGAATGCCGATCCGCGCTGGATCCTGCCGCTGATCTGCCGTCGCGGCAACCTGACCAAGAATGATGTGGGCGCGATCCGCATCGGCCCGAACGAGACGGCGTTCCAGGTGCCGCGCGCCCTTGCGAACAAGTTCATGGCTGCCGTGGCAAAGACGGCGAGCGCCGATGATGACGTGCTGATCGAGCCGTCGGACAATGCGCCGGGCCCGGTCCGCGCACCGTCCGGCACGCGCCAATATGCGCCGCGCCCGACCGGAGCGCGCCAGCGTGGCGGTGGTCCGCGCCGCGGCAACAACGAGCGTCGCTGACACGTCCGCGCCATTCCGCCTCCCTGATCGGAAGCGGACGGCGCGGCCAAGCACGGCTTTAATCCGCCCGACTTAATTCCCGTTGCGCCGCCGGTGCGCGCCATCTACGCCTTTCTCCAACGGCCATCAGCGCCAAGGGGAGAGATAGATGCGCACGATCCAGTTGCAGAAGCCGGGCGGGCTTGACCGGCTGCAGGTAACCGACACCGAGCGGCAGGCGCCCGGACGCGGCGAGATCCTGGTCCGCGTCGGTGCCAGCTCGCTGAACTTTCACGATTATGCCGTGGTTACCGGCATGATCCCGACCCCCGACGGCCGCATTCCCATGTCGGACGGCGCCGGTGAGGTGGTCGAGGTTGGCGAGGGCGTCAGCGAGTTCGCCGTTGGCGACAAGGTCGTCTCTACCTTCTTCCCGCACTGGATGGATGGCGAGCCGGCACGCGAAGTGATGGGTGACGTGCCGGGCGATGGCGCCGACGGGTTCGCCCGCGAATATGTCACCGCC
>NZ_LSKH01000343.1:0-12207 GCF_001557395.1 Sphingomonas sp. CCH5-D11
GGCCACCACCGCCGCGACGAGCGCGCCAACTGCCGAGATCACCGGGGTCAACGTCGGCGGCGCGCCGGTGGAGGATTGGGGGTTGCTGATCGGCGCCGCGATCCTGAGCTTCGTTGTGCTGCGCCTGCTGTCGACCGCCGTACTCGCCGTGATGCGACGGAGTATCTCGGACCCCGACGCCAACGGCTTTTACCGCTTTTTCCATGCCGCATTGCCGCCGTTCAGCCTCTTCTTGGCGGTAATCGCCTTTTACGGCTGGGCGGAGAAGGTGGAGGTCGCGATCGTCGCGCGGCAGACGCTGCTGCGCTATGCCGGCGGGGTCGCAGCGATCGCGCTTGTCTGGTTCGGCCTCAGATTGGTGGACGCGATCGCGGACGTCGCGATCGCCCGTGCGCATCGCGGGTCGCGGCGCCAGGCAGTGTCGGTCGTCAGCCTGCTGCGCCGTGCGGCCAAGATCCTGCTGCTGGTGTTCAGCGTCGTGGCCGTGCTCGACACGTTTGGGATTGACGTGACGACGGGGATTGCCGCGCTCGGCATCGGCGGTATCGCGCTGGCGCTCGGCGCGCAGAAGACGGTCGAAAACCTGGTCGGCAGCGTCACCGTCATTGCCGATCGTCCGGTGCAGGTGGGTGATTTCTGCCGCGTGGGCGATGTGGTTGGCACGGTGGAGGATGTCGGCATCCGATCCACCCGCATCCGCACCAATGACCGCACGGTTGTCACCATTCCCAATGGCGACTTTTCCTCGCGCCAGATCGAGAATTTCGCGAAGCGCGACCGCTTCCTCTTCGCGCCGACGATCGGCATCGAATATAGCAACGCTGCCGACAAGGTGCGCGAGGCCGTCGCCATCATCGAAAAGGTACTGCAAAGCCATGACAAGGTGCTGCAGGATGGTCCGCGCGCACGCTTCACCGCCTTCGGTGAAAGCTCGCTGGATATCGAGGTCTTCTCCTACATCAATGTCAGCGACTTCGGCGAAAGCACGATCGTTCGGCAGGAATTGCTGCTGTCGATCTATGAGGGGCTGACCGCCGCCGGGATCGGCATCGCCTTTCCCACTCGCACCGTCTTCCTGGCCAGTGTCGATGCGCCTGAGGCATCCTCAGGCCCGGTTGATCGTTCATGAGCGGCCTCTACCTCCGACAACACTCCCAACAAGGGCTCGACCTGATGGAAGCAGCGGACGTCTTCACCACGCTGGAGATCGAACTCAAACCCGATCCCTCGCGCACCGTGATCCGCCCGTTCAGCTTCGCCTATCCCGAACCGTTCGGCAACGATCGGCCCAAACGGATGCAGCAGGTTGCCGACCGGCTGTTGTCGCTCGACAAGCCCATGCGCCAGCGGATGCGCAACCTGATCGAAAAGCCGATGCATGAGCGCCATCGAAATGCCGACGCGACGTTCCTGCGCCGTTTCGACGATGTTGCCGGCGACCTCCAATTGCCGGGGCAGCTGGACGAGACGGACCGGCTGCTGATCGGCGCCTATTTCAGCCAGGAATATGCGTTCGAATCCGCGGCCTTGTTCAACCCCAGCATCATCCGTCTGCCCGACGCCGACATAGAGGATGACGAACTGCCCTTCCTCCTCTCGCTGCGCGGGATCGGGGAAGGACATATCTCGTCCGTCACCTTCCGCACTGGCCGGTGGAATGGCGGCAACACGATCGTCGTCGATGCCGCCAGCGAGCACGGCATGCCGCCCCGCCTCGACAAGGAACTGGACGGCTGGATGCGTTTGCTCTGCACCGACAGCGCGGACGTATCGGAAACCGTGCTGTTCCCCGTGCTGCCCAGCCAGCGATCAGGGATCGAGGACCTGAGGCTGGTCAACTTCACCGACGACGACGGCACGCAGAGCGTGATCGGCACTTATACGGCGTTCGACGGCATGACGGCGCGTGCCGAGCTGCTGCGCGGCATCGACATGCGCACGGTGGAGATGCGCGCGCTGACCGGCAAGATGGCCGGGTACAAGGGCATGGCGCTCTTTCCGCGGCGGATTGACGGGCAGTTCGTGATGCTCGGGCGGCAGGACAACGAGAATATCTGGCTGCTGCGGTCTGACAGGCTGGAGCAATGGGACAGCGGCGAGCGGATCATGGGGCCCAGATATCCCTGGGAATTCGTTCAGATGGGCAATTGCGGCTCACCGATCGAAATCGACGAGGGCTGGCTCGTCTTCACCCACGGCGTTGGCCTGGTGCGCGGCTATTGTGTGGGGGCCTGCCTGCTGGACAAGGCCGATCCCTGCAAGGTGCTGGCCCGAACGCCCTCCCCGCTCCTGTTCCCCAGCGCGGAGCAGCGCGGCGGCTATGTTCCCAATGTCACCTACAGCTGCGGTGCGCTGCTCCATCATCGGCGCATCCTGCTGCCTTATGCCATCGGAGACGAATTTAGCGCCTTCGCGGTCGGCAGTGTCGATGACCTGCTTTCGGTGATGGCGCCCGCCTAAGCGGCGCGGGCAGACATGATCGCGTCACCGGGGTGCAAATGGGTCCGATGACGAGGCGGGAGCGTCCGGGCCGGTTAAGCTCTGCACGCGAACTTGTAACCCAATGGATGACAGCGCCGCCGCCAGCCCCCACATGGGGCGCATGCGTCGCCAACCAAGCATCATCCGCGTCATCGACCTAGAGACCACTGGCAACGCCCCGCCCCAGCATGGGGTTTGCGAAATCGGATGGCAGGATGTCGCCCTGGGGGCGGACGGCCGCTGGGAGCTGTATGGCGAGGGCGGGCAGCGGCTGGTCAATCCGGGCCGGTCGATGCCGCCGATCACGCAGGCGATCCATCATATCCGTGATGAGGACGTGGCCGATGCACCTTGGTGGCACGACGTCGCCCGCAACGTCCTTGATCCTTATCCCCGCCGCGTGGCGCTTGCCGCTCATCGCGCGGATTTCGAACAGCAATTCTGCACCCCCGCGCTTACCCATGGCGCGGAGTGGATTTGCACCTGGAAGTGCGCGCTGCGGCTGTGGCCCGATTCTCCCAGCTTCTCGAACCAGGTGCTGCGCTATTGGCGTAAGCCGGCAGGGCTGGATCACGAGCGGGGTCTGCCAGCCCACCGCGCCTTTCCGGACGCCTATGTCACGGCCCATCATCTGCGCGACCAGCTGAACGAGGCTAGCGTCGCGCAATTGCTCGAATGGTCGAGCATTCCGGCCCTTCTGCCGCGCGTGCGCTTCGGCCCCGATCGGGGCAAGCCGTGGAACGAGATCGAGGAAGAAAGCCTCGTCAAGTTTCTGACCGATCGCGATCCCGACGTGCGGTTCACCGCCGAAACGGAGCTGGCGCGTCGCCGTGGCGGCGGGTTGGTCGGCCGCATGAGCGCGCAGGAACTGCTACTTTGACTCAGGTCAAGGCAGCACCTCTGGCGTTTTTCCCGATCCGCTCCTAGACGCAGCAGCGATGGCCGGGGAACGGGGGCAAAGCTTCGCTGCGGGCGAAGGCAAGATTGGGCGCGTGCTGATTGGCTTCATGGCCATCGGCTTTCTCGCGCTGATCGCGGCTGGCATCGCCGCTGCCTGGGTGACGGGCGAGTTGGCGCGGCACAGCCAGGCCGTGTCCCATACCTATGAAGTCGAGCTGGCGATCGCCGACACACGGCGGCTGATCGAGCAGGGCGAGACGACACGGCGCGGCTTCCTGCTTTCGCCCGAGACGACCAGCTTTCTTGATTCCTATACCGATGCGGCAAACGCCTTGCCCCGCTTCGCCAAGAAGCTGCGCCAGCTCACCTACGACAATCCCCGCCAGCAATCGAACGTTCGCAAGTTGGAACAGCAGTTGCGGGAACTGGTGGCGCTGCGCACGCGAAGCGTCGAGCTCATCGTCGACGGCAGGATCTCGGAAGCCAATGAGCTCTTCCAGGCGGAACTGAGCAGCACACGACTGGGCAACATCCGCAAGATCTTCGACGCCATGGCCCGCGAGGAGCGCAAGCTGCTGGCCAGCCGCGACGCGCAGCAGGAACGCAGCCTCAACCTGTTCTACACCGTGCTGGCGGTCGCGGGTATATTGCTGGTCGCCGTCGCGCTGGCATCACTGCTGGTCGTGGTGCGCTACACCACCGACCTCGCGCAATCGCGCGAACAGCTTCAGCAGCTGAACGAAAGCCTCGAAGCGATCGTCGTGGATCGGACGGCGGACCTGTCACGCGCCAATGACGAGATCCAGAGATTTGCCTATATCGTGAGCCACGACCTTCGTTCACCACTGGTGAACGTGATGGGGTTCACCGCTGAACTGGAAGCCGCAACGGCCGCGCTGCGCGAGATGGTTCAGCAGGTGCAACAGGACGCGCCCGATCTTCTTACCGAGGATGCGCGCCTGGCAGCGCAAGAGGATCTGCCCGAGGCGATTGGTTTCATCCGCACCTCCACGCAGAAGATGGACCGGCTGATCAACGCCATCCTTGCCCTGTCGCGGCAAGGCCGCCGCGTGCTTGCACCCGAGCTGCTCGACCTCACTCGCATGGTCGATCAGATCCGCGACTCCATGGCCCACCGGCTTGACGAGACCGGCGCCAGCATCGAGGTGGACGGCACCTTGCCGCGGCTGGTCAGCGACCGGGTGGCAATCGAACAGATCCTTTCCAACCTGATCGAGAATGCGGTGAAATACCGGCATCCCGATCGGCCCGTCGAGGTACAGGTCAGCGGCGGCACGGCTGGCGACCGGGTGTGGATCACCGTATCCGATAATGGCCGCGGTATCGATCCGCGGGATCATGAACGCGTGTTTGACCTGTTCCGCCGTTCGGGTGCGCAGGACCAGCCCGGCGAAGGGATTGGCCTGGCCCATGTGCGCGCCCTCGCCTATCGCCTCGGCGGTACGATTACCTTGCGCTCGGCGCTTGGCGAAGGGGCAACCTTCCGCTTATCGCTTCCGCCGACGCTGAGCCTGCAGGAAAAGTCTTGAGATGAACGCACATCAATCCGTCAGCATCGTGATGATCGAGGATGACGAAGGTCACGCCCGCCTCATCGAGAAGAATATTCGTCGCGCAGGCATTCTGAACGACATCAAGCACTTCCTCGACGGGACAAGCGCGCTCGACTACCTTTTCAACGCGCCCGAAGGCCCGATGCTGAACGGCCCCGCGCTGGTGCTGCTCGATCTCAACCTGCCGGACATGAGCGGGACGGACATTCTGGCGAAGATCAAGCAGTCGGAAGGGCCGGTGAAGCGCACGCCCGTTGTGGTGCTCACCACCACGGACGACAGCCGCGAGATCCAGCGCTGCTACGATCTGGGCGCCAACGTCTACATCACCAAGCCGGTGAACTATGAGAGCTTCGCGCAGGCGATCCGCCAGCTGGGTCTGTTCCTGTCCGTCATCCAGGTTCCCGACATCGAGGGATGAGCCAGGTCGTGGCCCTGATCGCATCATCGCTTGAGGCGACGGTTCACGCACGCGTGGTCCGGTGCGATCCGGTCATGGTGGCCTGATGGATCGCATCCTCTACATCGACGATGATGAAGGCATTCGGCGCCTGGCCTCGCGCGCGCTCGCGCGCCGGGGCTGGGATGTCACCACCGCGGAAGGCGGCGAGCTCGGCGTGCGCATCGCCGCTGAGCAGAAGTTCAATCTGGTCGCCGTCGATCATTACATGCCGGGGATCGACGGGCTGGAAACGCTCGCCCGATTGCGCGAGCTGCCCGATCCGCCGAGCGTCGTCTATGTCACCGGATCGGAGGAACAGCGGGTCGCGGTTGCCGCCCTGCGCGCCGGTGCATCGGACTATGTCGTCAAATCGGTGGGCGACGATTTCTTCGACCTGCTCGACGCATCCTTTCGCGCCGTGGTCTCCCATGCGCAGCTTGAGAAGCAGAAATCGGCGGCCGAGGAGTCGCTCCGCGTGTCCAACGCGCGGCTCGAGGCTTTGCTTGCCGAGGTCAATCACCGCGTCGCCAATTCGCTGCAGCTCGTGTCGGCCATGGTGCGGCTTCAGGCTGGCGCGCTCAGCGATCCAGGCGCCCGTGCCGCGCTGGAGGACACGCAGCGTCGGATCAGCGCCATCGCACAGGTGCACCGCCGCCTCTACACGGGCGGCGACGTGGAGCATGTCGACATGCGCGAGTATCTCGGCACTCTGGTTGATGAACTGGCGGAAACCTGGTCGACGGTTGATCGCCCGCGCGCGCTCCGGCTGGTGGCGGACGCGATCCGGCTGCCCACGGACCGCGCGGTCTCGCTGGGTGTCATCGTCACTGAACTGGTGAGCAACGCCTGCAAATACGCCTATCCCGCCGGAAGCGGCGAGGTGCGCGTCGCACTGCATCGGGAAGGCGAAGACGTGTTCCTGCTGGCGGTGGAAGATGATGGCGTCGGCATGTCCGGCGGCATCTCGCCGGGGGGCACGGGCGTCGGCACGAAGCTGATCCGCGCCATGGCGCAGAGCCTCCAGTCGAACGTCGAATATGATCCCGCGCACCGCGGCACCCGCGCCATTCTGCGTGCCGCCCTGGCCTGATCGCAACGCCCGCCGCTTTCGTAGCGGTGATGAAAATCGCTGCGTTTCAGCCTAGAAGGCCGGCCAGCCCAATTGAGGAGCCCGCAATGAAGACCCGTGCCGCCGTCGCGTTCGAAGCGAAAAAGCCGCTGGAGATCGTCGAGCTCGACCTCGAAGGGCCGAAGGCCGGCGAGGTGCTGGTCGAGATCATGGCGACCGGCATCTGCCACACGGACGCCTATACCCTTGACGGCCTTGATTCCGAGGGCATCTTCCCGTCGATCCTGGGCCATGAAGGCTGCGGCATCGTGCGCGAGGTGGGGCCGGGCGTGACAAGCGTCGCGCCGGATGATCACGTCATCCCGCTCTACACGCCCGAATGCCGCCAGTGTAAATCGTGCCTCAGCCAGAAGACCAATCTGTGCACCGCCATCCGCGCAACTCAGGGCAAGGGGCTGATGCCGGACGGCACCAGCCGCTTCAGCTACAAGGGTCAGCAGATCTTCCACTACATGGGCTGCTCGACCTTCTCGAACTTCACCGTTCTGCCGGAAATCGCAGTGGCGAAGATCCGCACCGACGCGCCGTTTGACACAAGCTGCTACATCGGTTGCGGCGTCACCACCGGTGTTGGCGCGGTAGTGAACACCGCCAAGATGGAGCCGGGCGCGACGGTGATCGTGTTCGGACTGGGCGGCATCGGCCTCAACGTGATTCAGGGCGCCAAATTCGCCGGCGCGGGGCGGATCGTTGGCGTGGACATCAACCCGGACCGGGAGGAATGGGGCCGCAAGTTCGGCATGACCGACTTTGTGAACCCCAAGAATGTCAGTGACATCGTGCAGCATCTGATCGCGATGACCGACGGCGGCGGCGATTATACCTTTGACTGCACGGGCAATACCGTCGTCATGCGCCAGGCGCTGGAAAGCGCGCATCGCGGCTGGGGCGAATCGATCGTCATCGGTGTGGCGGAGGCCGGAAAAGAGATCGCCACGCGCCCGTTTCAGCTGGTGACGGGTCGGGTCTGGAAAGGCTCGGCCTTTGGCGGCGCACGCGGCCGCACGGACGTGCCCAAGATCGTCGACTGGTACATGAACGGTCTGATCCAGATCGATCCGATGATCACGCACCGGCTGACGCTTGACGAAATCAACAAGGGTTTTGACCTGATGCATGCGGGCGAGAGCATCCGCAGCGTGGTGGTTTACTGATCCCTCCCGCGGGTCAGAGAAGCGGGCGGAAGCGTGAAATGCAGCCGCCCCTCGACTCCTGCCCCGCCGGTGGGCATGACACTCCCCTAGTCTAGGGGAGAGGACCAATGTTCAGCCACGTCATGGTTGGATCGAACGATATCGCGCGTTCGCGTAAATTCTACGATGCCCTGTTCGGCTCGCTGGGTGGAAACCCCGCGATCGAGGACGACAAGGGTCGCCTGATCTACATGCTGAACGGCGGGCTGTTCCTGGTGACCAAGCCGATTGACGGCGAAGCGGCCACCCACGCCAATGGCGGCACGATCGGTTTCGCCATGTCCGGGCCCGAGCAGGCGGACGCCTGGCACAAGGCGGGCGTTGCGAATGGCGGCGAGGCGATTGAGGATGCACCGGGCGTGCGCTCGGCCGGGTTCGGCAACCTGTACCTCGCCTATCTCCGCGATCCGGACGGCAACAAGCTGTGCGCCATGCACCGGATGCCGTCCTGACATCGTGATCCGCTAACATCGACGCCGGCTCGCCATATTCCACGGCGGCTGGCGTTCTACCTTCTGTTCATCCGCTGCGTGTCACGCCGCTGAGCGCCAGCTGCGCATCGATCGTGGCAATCAGCCGGTCGAGCGCTGCTTGGTCACGCGCCTCGGCGCGGGCGGTGAGCATGGATTGCGTGTTGGACGCGCGCAGCAGCCACCAGCCATCTGCCGTCGTGACGCGGGCGCCATCGGTGCGATCGACCCTCGCGCCATCCGCGGCGAGCCGCGCCAGCACTTCCTGCACCACCTCTTCGCGCCGCGCCTCCTCCACCGGGAAGCGCAGCTCGGGCGTGGCCACCACATCGGGAAAGGCATCGCGCATCGCAGCCAGCGTCCTGCCGCCGCCACCGATGGCGCGGATCAGCTGTATCGCGGCGTAGAGCGCGTCGTCATGGCCGCCCAATTCGCCGAAGAAGATATGCCCGCTCATCTCGCCGGCGATCGGGGCGCCGACCTCGTGCATCATGGTCTTGATGTTGCTGTGGCCGCTTTTCCACATCACTGGCCGGCCGCCGAGCTCCGCGATCCGATCGAAAAGCGTGGCGCTCGCCTTCACGTCAGCGACGATCGCCGCGCCCGGCTGGCGGCGCAGCACCGGCTCCGCCAGGATCGCAAGCAATTGATCCACCGCGATCACCCGCCCTTCCCCGTCCACCGCGCCGATGCGATCGCCATCGCCATCGAAAGCCACACCGAAATCAAGCTTTTCGCGGGCGACGAGCGCCTTCAAATCGGCAAGGTTCGCCTCTTCGGTAGGATCGGGATGATGGTTGGGGAAATTGCCGTCTACCTCGGTGAACAGCAGGTGATGCTCACCCGGCAGGAGCTGGACGAGGCGCTCGATCGCCGGACCGGCGGCACCATTGCCCGCGTCCCATCCGATGCGCAGCGGGTGGAGGCGATCCCCCGCGATCAGGCGCGCGACATAGTCGGCGAGCATCTCGACATCGCTGACGCCCCCAGCCCCGCTCTCCACCTCGCCCTGCTCCGAGAGCGCCGCAAGCGCCATGATGTCTGATCCGAAGAACGGGCGATGGCCAAGCACCATCTTGAAGCCATTGTCGTCGCGCGGATTGTGGCTGCCCGTCACCTGAACACCGCCGTCCACCTCCAGGTGGCGCTCCGCGTGGTAGAGCATCGGTGAGGGGCCGACACCGATGCGGATCACGTCCGCCCCGGCGGCGCGCAGCCCCTCGACCAAGGCCGCTTCCAGCATAAGCGAGGAGAGCCGCCCATCGCGCCCGACGACAACGCGGGTACCGCCGCTCCGGCGAACGATCGAGCCGAAGGCGCGCCCGATCGCCGTTGCATCCGGCGCGTTCAACGTCCGGCCGACGGTGCCGCGAATGTCATATTCACGCAGGATGGACGAGGGAAGCCGATGCCGCATTCCTTTTGCTTACGCGCCCTGCGACACCCTCGTCACCCCCTGAGCATTCGCCCGTGCGGCGCGCGGCCCTACTCGTACCGCAGTGCCCGTATCGGATTGGCACGCGCGACCTTGAAGGCGTGGCCGGCGATCGTCACCACCGCGATCGTCAGCGCCAGAACCCCCGCCAGCAGGAACGGCAGGGGCGTCAACGCCATGCGCGTGTCAAAGCTGTTCAGCCAATCGCGCATCACCCACCAGGCGACCGGCCAGGCAATAAGGTTGGCGACCAGCACCGGACGGCTGAACTGCCACACGAGCAGGCGAACGATGTCGAGCGTCCGCGCGCCCAGCACCTTGCGGATGCCGATCTCCTTGGTGCGGCGTTCGGCGGTGAAGGCGGCGAGCCCGAACAGCCCGAGGCAGGCGATCACGACGGCCAGGATCGCGAAGCCGGCGAAGATCTGCGCGCGGCGTGCCTCGGCCTTGTAGAGGTCCTCCACGATCGCCTCACTGAACTGCGCCTCGAACGGCACGTCGCTGACCGCCTGCTTCCAGACCTGCTCGACGCTGGCGCGAACGGTGGCTGGATCGCCATCGTAGCGGATCACCATATGGGTTGTGCCTTCTCGCGTGCCCAGGAACACGATCGGGTCCAGCGGCTCACGTACCGAGCGGAAGCGCGAATCCTTCACCACGCCGACGACGGTGATCGGCATTTCCCCGACCTCCGGCCCCATGCCGAGCCGGAAGGTCTTGCCGATGATCTCTTGCGGCGTGCGCGCGCCGAGCTTGCGTGCGGCATATTCATTGATCACGACATTGGACCCGCGCGCCACCAGCGCCCGTGTTTCCTCCGGCGTCTCGGGGAAGGAAAGCGTTTGGTCGTCCATCGGGCGGGCGGGGTCGAACCAGCGGCCGGCGACGACCTCCAGCCCCATGGCATCGCGGAACCCTGTATCGACGCGGTAGCGGCCGAGGGACACCGGCTCTGACCGGCCGGGCACGAGCACGCCGGTGTTGCTGTTGTTCATGGTGGCAACGCCGATGTCCGTTCGGCCGACCGCGACGACCCCTGGCACGCGCCGCATGCGCTCGGCCAGTTGCTCGCCCCGGCCGATCAGCTGGTATCGGCTGAGATTCTCGACCTGCAGGATATGATCGCGCTTGTACCCTGGATCAACCGACCGTGCGTATACCGTCTGGCCGTAGACAATGGCGGTGCAGATGATGAGGGCGATCGATATCGCGAACTGCCCCACGACGAGGATGCTGCGCAGCCGCCCGCTGCCCGGCGTTTCCGCCGAGGACTTGTTCGCCTTCAGCACGCTCGCCGGCTGGAACCGCGACAGGAAGAAAGCCGGGTAAAGCCCGCCAAGCAGACCGACGATCACCACCAGCGCCAGGGCGGGAAGCAGCATTCCGCTACCGCCGAAATAGTCAAAGGTGAGATCGGCATCGAGGAAGCTCGCGAAGGGTCGGATCAGCAGCTCCCCCAGTGCCAGCGCGATGACCACGGCGATCAGCGCGACCAGCAGGGATTCGCCGACGAACTGCGCGATCAGCTGCTTGCGCGTGGCGCCCAATACCTTGCGCAGCGCCACTTCGCGCGCGCGCTGGCCCGCCCTCGCGGTCGCCAGGTTGGTGAAGTTCACCACCGCCATGCTGAGGATCAGCACAGCGATCACGGCAAAGGTGGCGATGGTGCTGCGATCATTGCCCGGCGTCAGCGATCCGGACTGCGCCTTGCCAAGGTGCACATCGGCGATCGGCACCAGCTTCCAATCAGCGTCATCGCCCTGGTTGAAGCGATTGCCGCCGAAATTCTCATCCGGAATATTGCGCTTTTCCCAGGCGGGCATCTGCGCATTGATGGCGCCAACGTCGCTGCCGGGCTTCAGCTTCACATAGACCCAGCCGGACTGGCAGCCCCAGCAGGTCAGAAACTCCCGCTCCTGCGCGAAGTAGGACGGGAAATCGCGCCGGACCACGGCATTGATCTTCAGATGCGAATTCTTGGGCAGGTCGGCGATTACCGCGTTGATGCGGTAATCATAGGTCTTGCCCTTCTGGATCAGGCTGATCGTGCGGCCCACCACGTCATCGGTGCCGAACTGCCGCACGGCCTCCGATCGGGTGAGGATGGCAGTATCCGGCGCGTTGAGCGCGCCCTTTGATCCCCGGAGTACCGGCAGGTCGACTACCGATAGCAGATCGCCATTGGAGACGAGGTAATTCTTCGCCGTCGTGACCTGCCCGTCCTTCACGATCGTCGGGCTGCCGGCGAGAAGATAGACGGTGCTCTCCACCTGCGGAAAATCCTTCCGCATCCGCTCTTCGGCAACATAGCTGGCCATCTGGAGGAAGAACGGCGGTCCGTCGCGCGGATCGGCATACCAGGTCTGGAGCTGATAAGTGTTCTCGCCCCCCGGCACCCAGCGATCGAAGCTGGTTTCATAGCGGATGAAGGCGAGGATCAGCAGGCACGCCGCCATGCCGATCGCCAGACCCAAGAGGTTGATGATCGAATACACGCGGTTCTTGGCCAGCGCATTGATCGCAACGGTAAAATAGTTTCGCCACATGGCGGGCGCCTCCTAGGCGGATCGGGCGGGCTGAAGG